>JBAYPC010000116.1:0-7771 GCA_041677905.1 Alkalispirochaeta sp.
GCGTACCAGAAACTCTGAAAGACCTCCTCCGGTTGAGATGTTGCTGTATTCTTGCTGTTTCGGCGCCGAAAACCTCGTCCGTTTGCGGCTCCATTCCAGGTCACCACGATTTCCGCGTCTTCCAGCGTACGGTCTGTGCTGCCCTCAGGTCGACTTTCCGGTTCACGGATATCGAGACGGAACATCACAGACGAGTTTGTCGGATCGAGCGGAAGATGCGGCACCGGGTCACCGGTAATGTAGTTTGATACTACGTCCGGATTACCGTCTCGGTTCGTCACTGTAACGAGCCGGAGAAATCCCCTTTCCTGAAGCCGCCCGAAGCCGGTCTCCTTTGGAGTTGTTTCGATATAGTCCTCGTCTGCCGCAAGTGATGACGCCACGCCGGCGGCATCCGGCGGATACAGTTTGTAGTAAAGGTCGTATCCTGCAAAATCATCGCTGTCGTTGTCACGGTTGTGGTAAAAGCGCAGCACCTGTTGTCCCGGTGAGTTCAGGGTTCCCTCAGCGTACCCAGGATCAACGGGAGGTTCGATAATAGGGATGGATGGGAGGCCACAAGCCGACAGCACGACACCGGACAGTACAACTAAAAGCTGCAACAAAACGCGCGGACTGGACACCATAGACACCCACCCTACCCCGTAAAGCTCGTTCCGGTGGCTCAGGGCTCCAGGCCTTCCGGCACGTCAATCAGTTCGTAGATCTGCACCGGTTTGTTTTTGCCCTTGACCCGGATGTTGTCCATCTCTCGGGCGATAACCCGGTCTTTGACCAACCCGTAGGTAAACTCACTTATGATGATGTTGGTTCCGTATTGCTTGTTTGTACCTTCAAGACGAGCGCCCAGGTTTACGTTATCCCCCATGAGGGTGTAGTTCATGCGCCCGAGACTGCCCATGTTACCGACGGTCATAATACCGGAGTTCAGACCGATGCCGATGTTGATACGTTTTTCCGGCGGCCATCCCTCGTTGAGTTCGTGTAGTTTTTCCATTTGCCGAATTGCCGATTTACACGCGAGGATAGCGTGGTCTTCTTGCGGCAACGGCGCTCCCCAGAAACACATGATCTCATCACCCACGTATTTGTCCAGAGTTCCCCGGTATTCCAGAATGATGTCGGTCATTGCTGTCAGATACAGATTAAGGTGGTTTACCAGCTCCTGAGGCGTCATGGACTCTGACAGAGTTGTAAAGCCCCGTATATCGCTGAAAAACACCGTAAGGTCCTTGTCGACGCCGCCGAGTTCCGGAGGACTTGCAAGGATCTCACTGACGACGGCGGGACTGACGTATTTACCGAACATTTCACGGATGCGTCGTTTGTCTTTTTCTTCAGTTATCACACGGTAAACGACAATACTGACAAAGGTGATGAGCATTGCGATCGTAGGAACTGAAAAGTCCACCAAAAACGCCCGGGTATCAAACAGAACTGTTGTTGTGAAGAAATGCACGACAACGATGATGACCGTCATGACCATTGCCCAGATGGTGGAAAGCCGGGAACTCATGAACGCGACGATCAGGACCGTTGCAACAAGAACCAGTACATCGAGCCATCCTGGGGCATACCGTATAAACTTGTCCATAAGGATGGTATTGAGTGCATTTGCGTGGACTTCTACCCCGTACATCAGTCCGTAGGGAGTCAGCTTTTCATCGTCGGCCATACCTTGAGAAAACGCACCGACCATGACGATCTTGTTTTCAACTGCCCGGGTTGGAGGCCATTCCGCCGGATTTGTACCGGGCACTCGGGCAGCGTACCCATAATACGGACGAACAGGATAGGTCTGGTAGCCGTCTCTGGCCGGACTGGAACGACGTCCCATGAAATTTATCAGCATCGTCCCGTAGTCATCAATTGGAATGCGTATTTCGTCGGCATCTCGGTATACCGCCGGTTCTATTTCTACACCACCTTCATCATACACGGGTGGTTTCACCAGGACCCGGTAGTCGACCCATTTACCTTTCGAGGTATCAAAGTACTGAGGATCAGCGATTCGAATGTACTCACCGATTTTTATCTCGGCATCTTCCAGATTCTTGTTGAAGTAATCCAGCGCCAGGGCCAAAGTGATCGACGGAACAAACTGTTCCCGGAAATGGGAGATTGTAAAGGTCTCTGTGTCGGCCTGACCATCCCCGGTAGTGTCGATCTGCAGAGCCGGCGCCTTCGCGACAAGTGTATCTCTGAGGCTTGCCAGACCCGCTTCGGTAAGAGGTACCGGAATGACATGGTCTCTGCCCTGTCGATCAAACCAGACAAGCCGTTCATAGTTATCCTCAGCAACAGACATGCCCGGATACAGGTCTTCAAACCGGTACTGGCCAACCCGCTCCGAGAGACGTCCGATCATCGGTTGGCGCCGATATACACTGTCAAAGTCGTCCCAGAGGTTTGCATGGCCATACCCGCCGACGGCGGAGGCGAAGGGCTGCATCGGCGGCTGCAATCCGAAAAACGACGGCAGAGCTTGCCAGTTACCGGATATATTTGTCAATCTGCCGGCCGTATCAAAAAACCGTTGGTGCCGGGTGAAGTACTCATCGTAATTTGACGGGTTAGGCGCACTGTATTCGAGGATCGTTTCAAGAAACACCCGTCCGCTGCTTTCCATGGCGTCGTACAGTAACGCATCATCAACAGCAACACTGGGTTCAATAAAAAAAAGATCGAGGAAAAGCGCCCGTTCCCGCTTGGTCTGGTCGGATATCCGGGCAAAGGAGTTTATCAGGTCGGCGTGACGATACCGCTGAAACGGCCAACGCCCAAACTGGGAGAGGGTCGTCGGATCAATGCCTACGAGGAGGATGTCTTCTGATATTCCGGGGTTTCGTTGAACAAACGTGACCCCTTCCTGAAGAGACTCAGACCGAAAGACGTTCTTCATATTGAAGTGGACGTCCAGCATTTTCAGTTCCAGACGTTCTGGAATGGCCGTTCCAACCTGAAGGAGAAGAAACACTCCGATCACCAGGGCGGCAATCACGAACCCGAAGTTCCGCGTTTCAAGGAACTTTGTCAGTTTCTGGGCCCTCCGTTTCCGGGCCTTCCGTTTCTGTGCCATCAGGGACTCCTCGTCAACGCATGTGCCGGGCCGGCGCGCGTTTCGGCGGTACGCCCTGCCTCAGAAACTACGGTACGCGTCCGGTACGAACGGATTATCCTTCCGAAACGGACCCCCGGCTCGTGAGCCAGATTATACGGTTTCTCCCAAGATTTGTCCAACTGCTGGAACCGTGTTCGTCAACCAGCCGGTTGTAGTACTCTAAGGCAAGATCTACATCACCTTGAGTTTCTGCAAGACGGCCGAGGCTGAACAGACTGTGTGGACGTTCAAGATTTGGGACGTCCTGGATTTCGACGACTCGACCGTGCAGCTCTCGTGCAAGTTCAATGTCGCCCGTCTCTTCAGCAGCAGCTGCGGCGGCGGCCAAGGCGGTTGGTTCAATGTAAGAACGACCGTGGAGTGCTGCAAGTTTTTCATACGACTCCAGAGATGCCTCGTAGTTACCTAACGAAAACTCAAGCTCGCCGAGTACAAACAGAGCCCGCAACGAGGCGTACCGGCGAGGATGGTTCTCCACCGCCTCGGTAATGGCCGAACGAAGGGTTGCTTCGGCCTCGTCGGTGCTCTCGTCCCGGTAACTCTCCCAAAGCTCTTGAATTTCCTCGGCCGCCTCTGCAGAGCGTTCTGCCTGGGCGTCAAGCCACTGTGATATTCCTACAGATGCGACAATACCACCGATGATCACAATGGAGATTATAGTCAGTAATTTTCTATTGGAACCGAGAAAGGTCTGTAACCGTTCCGTTGTGGACGGGGGTGTTTTGGTTGTGTGAACGCTCATACCGAGCTATCTCCTTTGCGTGAAATATTTAGGTCTTTAACAAGTTTAGACAGATAAGATCGTTGTATATCAAGTTCTTTAGCTGTTTCAGTGTGATTTCCGTTATGGCGGTTCAAAGCCTCCCGGATAAACTGTTTTTTAAACAGGTTGATACTCTCTTTCATAGATTTCCCCTGGTACTGCCTGTGATCCGCCGAAGGCCCATGATGAATCAACAGATCTTCTGGAAAAATCCGGTCATGTTGCGAGATAACGACCGCCCGCTCTACGGCGTTTTCCAGTTCCCGGATGTTACCCGGCCATTGATACGAAAGCAGGCTTTCCAGGGCATCTTCGGAAAAGCCAAGGATATGCTTATTGGTCTCCCGAGAAAAACGTTTTAAAAAAAAGTTTGCGAGTTCCGGTATGTCCTCGGGTCGACGCCTGAGGGGGGGGATAGTCAGGGGAAGCACGTTCAATCGGTAATACAAGTCACTACGAAATTCACCCTGCTCAACAAGACGTTCGATGTCTTTATTGGTGGCCGCGATGATTCGTACGTCAACCGATATTGATTCACTCGCTCCAAGACGCTCAAACGTCTTTTCCTGTATAACTCGCAGCATTTTTGCCTGCAAGGGCAGCGGAAGATCCCCTATTTCGTCGAGAAAGATGGTACCTCCGTCGGCGAGTTCAAACCGACCGCGTCGGTCCTGGATTGCATCGGTGAAAGCCCCTTTTACGTGGCCGAAGAGTTCGCTTTCCAGGAGTGTTGCGGGAAGGGCCGCGCAGTTGACCCGTACAAAAGGCTGCCCGACCCGATTGGACTTGAGATGGACCTGTTCGGCGATGAGTTCCTTTCCAACACCGCTTTCGCCAAGAATAAGGACAGTGCTGTCTGTAGGGGCGATGCGTTCTACAAGCTGGAGCAGTTCTCCTATGGCCGGACTGGCCCAGATAAGAGAGTGATAACCTTTGTCGGTGTTGACCCTGTCCTGAAGGAGATCAACCTCCTTGCGAACACGTTGAAAATCCCGGGCATTCTGAATTGCGATTGCCGCCTGGTTGGCAAAAATCTCAAGCCACTGGAGATCATCCTCGCCAAAATTCTTGTTGTTCTGCTTATTTAAAATCTCTATAACACCGATACAACGTTCCTTGACCCGCATGGGAACTGCAAGGATTGAACTGGCGGGAAAACCGATCTGCCGGGCGATATCTCGTTTATGCCGAGGGTCTTCGTCGGTATCGTTGACTATAACAGAGCGGTTATGCTGAGCCACCCAGCCGGCCACCCCCTCGCCCATCTCCAACGAGAACTGCTGCATCTGCGGTCCCTTGGAACCGAGAGATATTTCAAAGTAAAGTTTGTTGTTTTCTGGATTAACGAGGAGCAACGACGACGCCTCACCCTCAGTAAGACGTGTCGCCGACTCTACGATACGTTGAAGGACGGCACGGAGGTCAGAGAAGTCTGAATTTATCAGCGCATTGATCTCGATCAGCGTTCGAAACCGATCGAGATCGACCTGTGCAAGTCTCATTGACCGTCAATTGTCCTGTTTTTCCTTGAGCATATCTCCAAGAGTGACCGTACCACCGTCCTGGTCGTCGTGAATGTACTTTTGAAGTTCCTGCCGCTGTTCCTGCCGCTGGAGTTCCCTGATCGACAGCGAGAGGCGCTGACGCACCGGATTTACCTCCGTAACGACACACTTCACCTTTTCTCCGACCGAGAACTTCTTGATCGCCTCCTCAAAACTCTCGTTTCGGGGATCAGCGACATTCATCTTGTTGACAAGCCCTTCAATACCACCCTGAACACGGACAAAAAGCCCGAAATCGGTGATGTTCGTTATTTCGCCGTCAATGATGGACTTTGGTGGATATGCCTCTTTCAGCTGTTGCCAAGGATCATCTTCAAGCTGCTTGAGACCGACACGGATATTCTGGTTTGCCGGATCGCTAAGAACGACTACCACATCCAGTTCTTGCCCTTCCTGCAGGACTGCGCCGGGGTTCTTGTACCGTTTTGTCCAGCTGAGATCGTCGACGTGAAGGAAAGCGTCAATTCCGTCTTCAACTTCGACAAAGGCACCCGTTGCGGTGAGCTTTTTGACTGTTGAATGGAGGTGTTTACCAACTGGATACCGCTCATCAATGTCGTCCCAGGGGTTGTCAAGGACCTGTTTCAGCCCGAGCGAAACGCGTCCTGCCTGGATATCGTAGTCCAGAATTTTGGTTTCTACTTCCTGACCAGATTCCAGGACTTCTCGCGGGTGGTTGATCCGCTGAACCCAGGACATCTCAGAAATATGTACGAGCCCCTCAATACCTTCCTGGATTTCAACGAAAGCGCCAAAATCGGTCAACTTGGTTACCGTGCCCTTGACTACCTGGTCAACGGCATAGTGTTCCTCAAATGACTCCCACGGATCCGGCGTCATATGGCGGAGGCTCAAGTTTATCTTCTTCTCCTCCGGGTCCATCTTGATAACTTTTAACCGGATCGTATCACCTTTCTTGACGTAGTCTTTGGGGCGTGTAACGTGTCCCCAACTCATGTCATTGATATGAAGAAGGCCGTCAAACCCGCCCAGATCAATAAAGGCTCCAAAAGAGGTGAAACTTTTCACGACACCTTCGACCTCGTCACCAATGGTGACCTGTTCGAAGAAGGCGCTCCGGTTCTTCTCTGTTTCCTGTTCAAGCCATGCTCTGCGGGAAAGAACGATATTCACGCGATTCTCACTGTAAACGCGCTCAACGAAAAAGTAGTCCTCAATGCCGACGTACTCTTCGGGATCGTCTACGCGGCGAATATCGATTTTTGAAATCGGATTGAAGCCCCGTACGTTCCCGTGCAGACGAACCTCAAAACCGCCCTTGATAGCCTTTACGACCTTACCTTTAACCGGCTGCCGTTCCTGATATGCGTCTTTCAACTCCTTCCAGAAACGTTTTTCATCTGCTTTCCGTTTTGAAACCGCAACGCCACCGTTACGGATGTCCTTCCGCAGAAGCACCACTTCCACCGTGTCGCCGACGCCGGGAACCGCCTCGAACTCCGCCATGGGGATGCGGCCTTCAGCCTTGTACCCGATATCAACGAATACCTCGTCACCGCTGATCTGAATGACCGTGCCGTCGACGAGCTGCCCTTCTTCCAGTGCATCCAACTGGTCAAGAAACTGCATCTGCAGTTCTGATGGTTGGTTACTCTCCGAAGAAGAGTCAGTGAATTGTGCTTCCTGTTCTGTCATAATCGACTGTTAACTCCTGCCGTGTTTTGTTTTTGAGTGGATAATGGAGATAACTCTCTCACAAACTTGTTCGAGGGTCAAGTGTGTGGTGTCGATGTAAACTGCATCATCACTTTGACGAAGAGGCCCTACTGCCTTGGACCTGTCCACCTTATCCCGCTCTCTGATCCGTTCGAGTATTTCCGTGTAGGCGGCGTCGTCCCCGAGTTCCTTTGTTCGTCGTCGGGCCCGTTCTTCAGCGTCGGCATCCAGGAAGACCTTAACGTCGGCGTTGGGAAACACAACAGTGCTCATATCTCTCCCTTCGACGATGATATCCCTGGAGCCGGCGATACGCTTTATCCGTGAATTAACGGCGATACGGACCTCGGGAATAGAGGAAACGGCCGCAACTTCTCTGTCCACCTCGGGACTGTGAAGTTCCTTGTTTCGAACTTTGCCATCTACAAGAAACCGTTGTTTTCCATCTATTTCAATTGAAATATCAGTGGCAGTTGCAATTAAGGCCTGCGGGTTGTGGTGGTCTTTTCGTTGTTGAAGCGCCTTCCACGTGATGGCGCGATAGAATCGGCCGGAGTTTATGTAAAAAAAACCGGTTAGTTCAGAGAGGCGCTTGCTGACAGAGCTCTTTCCCGTACCGGCCGGACCATCTATGGCAACTACCAC
>JBAYPC010000117.1:0-7720 GCA_041677905.1 Alkalispirochaeta sp.
AGACGTGCCGCAAAATACTCTCAACACTCTGCGCCTTGCCCCGCCGGGACACCAGAAAATCCAGAAGGTTCCACTCCGTCGGAGACAGCAAAATCTCCTTCTCCCCCCGCCAGACCCGGGCCTCCTGCCGGTCCACCAGAAGGTCCCCAACCACCACCCGCATGGACGACCCGTTACCACCGCCGCCGCTACCACTGGCGGCGCCGTCTCCTGCCCCCGCCGGCGCCCGTTCCAGAAGGAGACCCACCCGCAGCACCAGCTCACGGTTGTTAAACGGCTTCCGCACGTAGTCATCGGCCCCCGTCTCAAGCCCCGCCACCACCTCATCATCCCGGTCATGACTGCTCACCATAATGACGGGGATACCCAACGGCCGTACCCGCCGGCAAAAAGAAAGGCCGCTCTCATCGGGCAGTTCCACATCCAGAACCACCACATCCGGCCGGTCCCGTTTGACAGCCGACCACGCCGCCTCGGCAGACCCTACTGCGACCACCCTGTACCCCTCAGCGGCAAAGAGATACTCCAGAATATCCCGGACATCCGGCTCATCCTCCACCACCAAAACCAGTGCTGCACCGTTCATCAGCCCCGACCCCTCACCGCATACCCGCCTTTTTCAGCGTCACCGACACCGTAGTACCCCCGTCGGGCCGACCCGCCACGTAGACCTCCCCGCCGTGAAGGACCATAATCCGCCGTACAATAGCCAACCCCAGACCGGACCCTTCATCACTTGCTACACCCTGCGGATCACCCTGCACAAAATCCCCGAAGAGGTCCGGCCGCCGCCGCTGCGGCACCCCCGCCCCATTGTCCGACACCGACAGCACCAGAAAATGCTCATTCTCGGACACCCCAATATCAATCACACCGGCGACCTCCGTGTACTTCACCGCATTGTGCACCAGATTCACCAGCACCTGCCCAATCCACTGCGGATCAGCCAGCGCCCGGGACAAAAAACTGGGAAACATGTAGTGAATCCGCTGCCCCCGCACCGCCAGCATCGGCTCCATGGACTTCACCACCCCGATAACCTCCTTCCTGAGATCCACCGGCCGCAACCGCAGGGACTCACTCCAACTCTCAATTTTCAACCCCGCCAGCACATTCTCAGTCAGCGCCTCCAGCCGCCGGGCATTACTGAAAATACTCCCCACAAACCGCCTCTGCCCCTCACTCAGCTCCCCGCCGCGCTCCTCATCCATCAGAATAGACACACTGGAACTGATCACCGTCAACGGCGTCCGCAACTCATGGGCCAGAGTCGACAAAAGCTGCCGCCGCCGGTCATGCCGCTCCTCCTGCTCGGCAGCCCTCCTGTCCAGACGCCTCACAAACCGCCACAGCCACACCACCTGCGCCGCCAACAGGACCACCCCAACAGCCGGACCCGCCCAACCCGCCGGACCCCAAAACGGCAGAAGAAACGCCCCCACCGCCCCGCCGGACAACAACAGAGGCACCACATACCCCGCCAACCCCACAGAACCACCACCACGCCACTTCATACCACCCCAATTCTCCGGCCAACCCGACATTTCCGCAACTGCACCCTTCCGCCATCCGGAAGAACAGCTCACCGACAGGGCACCCATGGGGAATGAGGGAGGTAGTATGTATTGCACAATTAACGACTACAGACGCGTCCAGCTACAGCAGCTTCTCAAACAGCGGCGACAGCGCCAAAAGACCAATCAGAATTGAGATCACCGTCATCCAGCGGTTCATGTGCCGGCTCAAGTCGGTAAAGCGCTGATCGTTCATCTTGAACTGCTCCTCAAATCGTTTGTCCACGATCTCAAACCGCTTGTCTATCGCCTCAAAACGAATGTTCATAAATGCGGTCTGCTCTTCAAACCGCTTGTCCACCGCCTCAAACCGCCTGTCTACAGCCTCAAACCGCTTGTCCACCGCCTCAAACCGGGCGTTCATATACGCATTCTGCTCTTCAAAACGCGTAGCCATAGCGGCAAAACCCTCACGAATCAGCTCACGTTGCGTTTTTAACTCTTCCTCAACCCGAACAATCCGCTCCCGGATATCAAACTCCCGGCGCAACCCCTCCGTACTGCGAAGTTCCGGAGGACCAACCTCCCGCAGCCACGTACCGAGATTGTTTTTTACAAATTCACCGATCTGGTTTAACGATTCAGGCGTCAGTTCCATTGCATTACTCACGACGTGCCCCCTTCAGTTGTATACACACCCGAACGAGACATCCTGCTTCACATAGTATACTAGATTTTTTGAAATACTGCCCTTGGCGGTGAACTCGCGGGCGTCCGTCCTACAACAGCATCGCGCCCATGACAACCAACCCAACCACCGTAGATTCTACCAGGAGAACAATCGTTGCATGTACTAACCGGCGCTTTCGTATAGATGACATATTTACATCCGCATAAGTAACATAGCCCGCAACACCCAAAATCACAACAGCACGCTTACCCCAAAAATTTCCGATCTTTATGGATATTGAAGCTGACGCTTCTGCCGTGCCCCAGCCTCAATAGCATCGCCCAAGCCCCGATCGAGGGGCCACCCTCATCGTCCTTTCCCGACAGTACGAACTAATAGCAGTCGGACACTGCGGTGAGAAGTTTGCCGTGGTACAATATGAAGAGAGCCACGAGAAGATAATCCTCGTGACCGTTCACACAGTTACGCAATAGCGGTTCCGATTTCGTGTAAGTACCGGGAGGTTTGTGTATGGGTAAAATAATGCTCATCGGTATCGAGATAACTGATGCCACCGAGTATGTCCGTGCCACCATCCAGGAATCAGACGCATAGAGAAATCGCGGAATGCACCGATGCCAATCCCACAATAACGTCACCATCCGCCTTCCTTCAGAAAGATGGGGACACATCACTCAAAACCACCCCGAACTCGCAGGCTACCTGTACGACGTATTGGAAACAATAGAAAATCCAGACGAGATCCGGTCGGGTAATGCCGGCGCCCTTATCGCGACCTGTTCGATAGAGTCCGGGAAGGTCCTGGTCGTCGTTTACAAAGAGGTGTCTCATGACGATGGCTTCGTCATTACTGCATTTCTTACACGGGAATTGAAATGGTTGAGTAAAAAGAGCAAACTATGGCCATGAACACTACGTTTCCCGTTCAACAAGTACTACGCCTTTTTCGGGAAAACAAAACAGATACATTATGGATGGATTACGACCAGGAAGTTGACGTTCTCTATATCAACTTTCGGCGGCCCGTCGCAGCGGATCACTCCGAGATGGACGACAGTGATACCATCTTAAGGTATCAGGGCGACCAGCTGATTGGCTTCACTATCCTCAATGCGTCTCAACGATGAGGTTTTACCCCGGAGCCCGGTCCGCCAATACGCCGCAAACCTGTTCTGAATCAGTTTGTAGAGGAGTCCCAGGCCTTGGATATGGGGTACTGAAGAAATATGATATTGAAGCTGAAAGGGCGCATGGTTGTCGGTGCGGTCCAGTCGGTCCGCACCTTGGTCGAGCAGTCCTGCGCAGCAGGACGACCAGACCGCTTCTGCCACGCCCCAGCCCCAACAGCATCGGGCAAGCCCGGATCGGCAGGCCACCCTCATCGTCCTCTCCGAGGACATACCAGAAACCAAAGTCTCCGGCGATGTCCTTCATGCCAAGAACAGCAACGCCAGATCGTAAATTCCAAAGGAGATAGAGCCGGGTGGATCAGAAACGGGTTGTTATCACTGACTACGTTGCATATCGTGCAGAAACACGAGGCTTTGATCTGAGAGACGTAGAATCGATTGTTCGGTATACTGAAGAACGGTATTTCGATGTCCAAACGCGTCGCTTGGTTGCAGTCGGACACTGCGGCGAGAAACTTGTCGTGGTACCCTATGAGGAAAGTGACGAAGAGTTGATTCCCGTCACCGTTCATGCAGTCACGCGACAGCAGATCCGGTTTCGTGTGAATACTGGGAGGTTTGTGTATGAGTAAGACAATGCAGTATTTCCCTGATGAAGATATTCTCCACGTTCTTATTCGCGAAGGAGACGAAGCCGGAAGCGTCGAACTGTCTCCTCATATCACCGCTGAACTTGATAAAGACGGCGAACTCATCGGTATCGAGATAACTGACGCCACCGCGTATGTCCGTGACAACATCCTGGAATCAGCTCAAGCACGCCTGCTGCACGGAAAAAAAGACGCATAGAAGCATCCCTTCAGGTTGGTATACACTGGAGGATCATTGCCGTAGAAACATTGTCCGTTTCTGACATTCGCCCCGTAAATCATTTTTATATTGAACGCTGGCGTTCTGCCGTGCGTCAGCCCCCTGTGATCAGCTAAAGACCGGATCGGTTGTTGCGTTTATTGCGTTTACATAGCATCCTCTAATCAAGGACATAGGAGGCATGAAAATGTCGAACACAGCGGTCTACGAGCCGATCATACCGTCTACAGACGATTCCCGTATTGCAAAACGATCAAGCAAAACCCTTTCTCAGTACGTGTCCCGTAATTTGTCCATACGTGTCAACGCGACCAACGATGAAATCGAGTTGCCGGAGGTTGCAGTCCGGTTGCTGGTCGATATCCTTACCAATATGGCCGAAGGCAACGCCGTCACGCTGATTCCCGTTCATGTAGAGCTGACAACCAAACAAGCCGCCGATATTCTGGGGGTATCTCGCCCATTTTTGATTCGCCTGCTGGAAGAAGGCAAAATTCCCTTTCGCAAAGTAGGAACACACAGAAGGGTGTACTTCAAGGATGTACAGGTGTACAAGATTCAGATAGCAAAAGAACGCCAATCCGTCCTGACCCAGCTTGTAGAGGAGGCCCAGGCTCTGGATGTGGGGTACTGAAGAAATATGATCTTGAAGCTGACGCTTCTGCCACGCCCCAGCCCCAAGAGCATTGGGCAAGACCGGATCGGGGGCGGCCCAGACCACAAGAGGGGCCCGTTCAGTTTTATCCGAGGACGACACGGTAGAGGAACCGGCGCCACCGTCTTCGGTTATCCCGTATAGGCGGCGATGGAAGATCGCAAACGTAGGGATATTTCTGATATACTTCTAAGGAATGGAACGACCGATGAACATGGAGGTTACCTGATGGAAGAACAGACGTCCATAAAGAAAATCATGAACGAAATCGAGCAACTCGACTATGCAGACCGAATTAGGCTCGTCGAATCGATCATGCGTACCTTGAGGGTTCGTGAATCGGTCAGTCGGGAAAGAAAAAAAGGTGGTGACCCGGAGGCGGTTTTCGGACTATGGAAAGACCGGGATATAACCCTTAACTCGATTCGGGCAAAGGCATGGCAACGACAGTAGATTTTCTTTATGAGCGGAAATAATTATCGAAGTCTTGGAAAATCCAGAACAAAAAAATTAGTAATCGCGCAACACCACCCCACACCCGCCCAATCCCCATAATATTTTTGCGTTCACCCCTTGAACATCTCAATCCATGCGATATACTTACCCTCAACAGCACATTTGGCGTTCACATCCTGAACGCCCGTCCACGGCACATACCGGCCGGCGGGAGCTACACGGCTCGTCCGTACTTCACGCCCCTCCGGTATGCATTAGGGAAACCGCGTTTCGGCCGGGTCCCGCCGTCATTACCTGACGGATACAAGCCGTGGATATTCCAGCACTGCCTCCAGTGCCACTGACCCCGGTGCGCCCGCGACACGACGGCAAAGCCGCACCGCCCCGCACGGCACCCACAACACAACCCATGGAAGACGCAATAGCCTCCCCGGACCAACCAGACCAACCAGACCAACTCAACGACACCCCCCAGGGCCAGCCCGACCTCCGTGACCTGGACGTCCTGGCCCACCTCCATGCCGTAGAGCACCCCCGAGTCTCCCAGCGCTCCATCGCAAACGCCCTGGGCATGTCGCTGGGCCTCACAAACGCCATCCTCCGCCGCCTCATGGACAAAGGCTTCCTCCTGGCCCGACGCATCAACCACAACAACGTCCACTACCTCGTCACCCCCGCCGGCATCGACCAGATCAGCCGCCGCAGTTACCTCTACCTCCGCCGCACCATCGGCCACGTCGTACGCTACAAAGAACACCTCCGCACCTTCTGCCGCAGCCAGCACGACGCCGGCATCCGCGAAATCATCCTCGTCGGCCCAAGCGACCTCACCTTCATCCTGGAATGGTGCGCCGACAAAGAAGGCCTCACCTTCCAGCATATTATGGATATTGAACCTGCAAGGATGCATGGCCGAGCAGGAAGCGAAGCTTCCGACCAGGCCGGTTCTCTGATGATTGAACCGAACACTGGTAAAGGCCACCCGAATCGGGGGGCCACCCTCATCGTCCTCTCCGAGAACATACCGGAAACCGAAGTCCCCGGTGCGGTTCTGCTTCACCAGGTAGTGCTTGGTCTTACAGACAGTGAGAATTTCAGGGAAACGAATTAGAGACACCCATTTTCCGTCGACATTGCCTCGCACCACGACAAAACACCCACATTGTGATATACATATATATCATAAGGAGTCCGTGATGATTGCCGTTCGATTACCAAAAGACCTAAAAGCACGGTTAGACCGTCTCGCGAAAGAGACCGGCCGGACGAAAAACTATTACGTCCGTGAAGCAATCACCGAACATCTGACCGAACTCGAAGAAATATACCTTGCAGAACAGGTTCTTGCGCGCGTCCAGTCCGGCAAGGAAGATACAGTGCCCCTTGATGACGTGATCGCAGCGTATGGCTTGGACGATTGAGTTTGCGAAAAGTGCCGAGAAGGAACTCTCCAAACTTGATCGTCCTGTTATTCATCGCATCCTGAAATACCTAAAAGAACGAGTTTCAGTCGATCCTCGTTCCGTCGGTGACCCCTTAAAAGGTGAGTTGTCGAAGTTTTGGCGCTATCGAGTTGGCGACTACCGTTTGTATACTACAATTCAGGATGCCCAAGTAACGGTGCTGGTCGTCAAGGTAGGACACAGACGAGAAGTATACCGAAAAAAATGAAGCAGCGCTCCCCAAAGCACAGATGAAATCATCCAGGCGGTCAAGGCCACACTTCTCGCTGACCCGCGTTTCACCACCATCAAACTGGTGCTTCTCTACGGGATCAGTTGCCCGTGGCACCCACCGTGCCGACAGCGATACCATCTTGAGGTACCAAGGCGACCAACTGATTGGATTCACTATCCTCAACGCGTCTCAACGGTGATTTCTTGCATGCCTGCCACCTGAACCCGTTTCACCTAGAGAAAACCAACAAGACCAACAATGAAAAAACACAACACCGTCCTGATCGGCTGCGGAGCCATCAGTAAAAAACACATCGAAGCTATCCAACAGAATGCCGACACTTACGATCTTGTTGGTGTTTTTGATATCGACCGGGAAAAGGCCGCCGCAACTGCCGGCGAAACGGGAGCCGCCGCCTACACGGACATCAATGAGATGGCTGAGGCCCTCTGCCCTGATGTAGCGGCAATTGCCACACCATCGGCTCTCCACGCAGAGCAGGCGATTTTCTGGATGGAGCGGGGTGCTCACGTCGTTCTGGAAAAGCCAATTGCCCTGTCGACCACGGATATCAACCAAATCAAAGAAGCCGCCACCCGGACCAACCGGACGGTGGTAGTCGGCTACGTGCTGCGTTACGCGCCGCACATACGGCTTCTTGCCCGTGCCGTAGAAGAAGGGCGCTTCGGAACGATTTTCCATGTGGGTCTCTCTATCTACTGGAACC
>JBAYPC010000118.1:0-7711 GCA_041677905.1 Alkalispirochaeta sp.
AGACCTCTCCGGGCCCGGTCTGGGCAGAACGATGGTACCCTGGCAGCAGGCTGCCGTTGCGGCAGAGATGCTGATAGGTGAGTACGCGCGAAGGACCCACCGGCCGGGTTATGCCGTCGATGCGGACAGCATGAAGATACTGGATCGATACTACATCAGACCCAGAGGGACGGCTCTGAAGTCGCTCTGGGAGAGCAAGCGCCGGGACGGTGAAGTGGAGGAGCTTCTGGAACACGGACTTCTTTCTCTGTTGAGGTCCTACGGACGAAGGCTGCCGCGAGCGGTGCTGGTTGAAGGGGCTGCGGGAAGCTCGGAACGGACCAAACACCGGCTGTCGTTGATCTACTCTCGGGCGGGGCGAAAGATATTTCTGGAAGACGTTGAGGCTTTGGAAGGGGCGATCCGCAGAAATGACGAGGTCCAGTGGGAACGGCTGCTGGGGGCTCAACAGACGCTGAAGGAGCTGGCCCGACGGATTCAGTAGACCGGGGGCTCGAAGGACCAGGGGCTCGAAGGACGGCGGGAAATAGGCTATACTGAGGCATATGTCACTAATCAACCGAGCTGTCTTTGCCGGCCGTTGGTACCGTGACGACCCCGAACTTCTTGATCGTGACCTTCACCAGTTCAGAGACGACGCGGCCGTCGCACAGCGGACCTTTTCCGACCATAGAACTCTGCGTGGAGCCGTTCTCCCCCACGCTGGAATCGATTTTTCCGGACGGGGTATCAGTCACGCCTTTCAGGGAAATGCGGCACGGTCGGCAGATCACGTTCTCGTTCTGTCTCCCAGTCATTACGTCTCTCTGAAGCCCGACCGACTGTACGTTGAGACGTTTGACGAACATGAGACGCCTCTTGGTCCGCTTCCTGGGCTACCGGCGTTTTCGGCCGAGCTTGCACGACGCCTTCCCGATCTGACCGTCGCCGATAATCGGTCAATAGAACGGGAACACGGAACGGAGATGTTTCTTCCCTTTGTCCGAAAATGGTTGGGACCGGTGCCGGTGTCCCTGGTCCTGGTACCACATTTTACCGCACCTGAAGTGTGCCCACAGTGGGCACAGGCAATTGCCGATTCTCTGAACAGTGTCGACCCCGGCCGAACGGTTGTCATCATGAGTAGTGACTTCACCCACTACGGGCGACGGTTCGGGTATACCCCCTTTGGTATCCCTCGGGCGAGTTCCGGCGGCAAGGTAGAGGAAGCGGTGCGGACCGACGACCTTGCCTTTGCGGATATGATCGTCCGGGGCGACGCGGCGGCGATGGAACGGCGGATGTCCCGGCCGATAACCGTCTGTGGTCGCCATTCCATTCGTCTTGGTATGGAACTGATTCAGCGTCTCGGTGAACCGGGCGGTGCTGAAAGCGGCAGTGCCGGCCGGACGGTTCGCCGGGTTGTCGATTATTACAACTCTCGAACGGTAACCGGCCAGGCCGATTCCGATTTTGTCTGTTACGGGACGGTTTTTTTTGAAGAAGGAGTTGTGTCATGACCGGAGTACTTCACCAGAAAGACGCTGCGCTGCTTCTTCAATACGCGGAAAATATGCTGGCTTACACGGTTATCGGGGGAAATGCACCGCATCTTCCGGAGGTACCGATGCTGGACGGTACATACGGGGCGTTCTGCACGCTGCAACACGACGGTGCCCTTCGCGGTTGTATAGGGAGTTTTGCGGGGGCCGAGCAACTCCGGGACGTTTTGCCCCGGATCATTCGCGAATCTGCCCTGGAGGACCGACGGTTTCCACCGGTGACACCGCCGGAATTAGAAAAAATAGAGGTAACACTGTCTATTCTCTTTCCCGCCCGACCGGTAGACTCCGTCCTCGCCGTTGAACCGGGCCGGGATGGGGTAATTCTCTCTGCCGCCGGTCGAAGGGCGGTGTTTCTTCCGGAAGTGGCGTTAGAACAGGGCTGGGACAGGGCGACCTTGATGGATGCCCTCTGCCGGAAGGCGAAGCTGCCCGTCGGCGCGTGGCGACGGGACGGTGCGGACATTGAGGTGTTTCAGACGCTTCGAATTTCTCGGGATGCCGTCGACGCACGGCGTGTGCTGGTTGGAGGTACTTCGGCGTGAAAGATAAGCAGAAACGTATAGTTTGTGATTTCTGTGAACATCGCTGTTCATTGGCTGACGGTCAGACCGGCGTGTGCGGTATACGGACGCGTCGGGGAGACCGGATAGAAACGGTGAACTACGGGGAACATATCTCTCTCGCCGTTGATCCGGTAGAAAAGAAACCGCTGTACCACGTCTTTCCCGGGGGGAAGGCGCTGTCAAGCGCTCTGTATGGCTGCAATTTCAGGTGTGCCTTCTGTCAAAACAGTACTATATCCCAACCGAAACTCTTCCGGTCCCTTTCAACGAAGTACGTCGGTCCCTCTGAGCTGGCAGGTAAACTGAACCGCGAAGGTTATCCGATAGCGGCGTTTACCTACAGTGAGCCGACGGTGTGGCAGGACTATATGATCGACGCCGCCCGGGAAGTGAAGCGGGTAGGGGGTTATACCGCTATGGTTACCAACGGCTTTTTCACCGAGGAAGCGCTGGAGCGGATGGTTCCGTATATCGACGCCTTCAATATCGATTTGAAAGGTGACGAAGATTTCTATCGCCGTCTCTGCGGTGGTCATCTGGAACCGGTGCTGCGGAACATCAAGGCCCTGGCTGGGGGGTCGGCCCTGGCTGGGGCGTCGGCCGGGGCTGGGGGGTCGGTGTCGTCCACGCAGCCTGCACCCGACCGGGCTCCCGTTCTGGAAGTGACAACTATGGTCATGGAAGGAGAGCATACCGAGGACGGCGTGGTGGCAATGGGAAAACTCCTGGACGAGGCGGGCGTCCAGGTGTGGCATCTCAGCGCCTTTTATCCGGCCTACAAAATGCAGGACCACGCCCCAACCAGTCCGGAGACTCTTGACCGGATATACCACCGGGTATCGACGGAGACGAAGATTCCCCACATCTACGCCTTCAGCCGTCGTCACGCCCGCTACCAACAGACGTTCTGTTCCCACTGTGGTTCGTTGTGCATTGACCGTAAGGGATTTGCCCTTGAGAAGAACTACCTCGACGGCGGTCGTTGCCGGTCTTGTGGCACGAAGATGTACGGTCTGTTCTGAAAAGACGATTCTGAAAAGACGATTAAATTGGGTCAATCTCACGGAAATACTCGTTGCGAAAGGATGTTCATGTCCCTATACTGGCAAAAAATTTTGGTAAAGGTTGGTTATGAACATTTCAATACGGTTGCGCCTGATCCTGTTCGGTCTGGTAGCTATGCTTGCGGTGACGGGCATGGCGGTAGTCATGTCCCTGTATTTTTTTCAAATCCAGATCGGTCGGCTCTATGAACAGGATTTTTCCAGCCGTATCCGGGGAATTGAATTTGAATATGCCGAAGTGGACGCAGTCAGTGCGGCGTCCGAGGAAGTTGAGCTGCTGCAAACGGACCTCCTGGCCCGGTTGGGGCGACGGTTTGAAGGTGAGGCAGGTGCACGGCCTTTTATTCTGACCGGGTTGGGTGAAGTGATTCTCTGGCCCGACGATATCGGCCTGAACCGAAGCCTCGCGGTGTCCCTTCCTGACGTAGCTGATGATGACGGGGCAATTTCCACAACGCTGGAGACGGAAAACGGAGCCATGTGGTTTATCGGCCGGTATTACCGGCCCTGGAACTGGTATACCGGGTATGTCGTCCCGGAATCAGAGCGGTTTTCACTGTTCCGCCGCTTTCTGGTCGTCCTGACCGGTTCGACGGTGGGTATGGTTGTGCTGTTTATCACCGGTTATTTTTTCCTGTTGCGCCGTACTCTGCATCCGTTGGCAGCAGTGGAGGAAGCGTTGGAGCTGTACACCGCCGGTGACCTGCGGTCCCGGATTGACGCACCCCGGGACGACGAAATTGGCCGGATCAGTGGTGGAATAAACGTCTTTGCCGACCATCTGTCCGGCATAATCGACGGAATAAAGAACAGTTCACAGGTCAATATCTCAATTGAAGGCAAGCTAAGTACGTCCAGTAGGCAGGCGGTAGATGGAATAGGCCATATCTCCCTGGCAACACAAGACATAGCTAGGCAGATCGACCACTTGAACGATCTGGTTTCCCGGTCCGATGAATCGGTGGCGCGAATTGATCAGGAGATTGGCCGGTTAAACCGGCGTATTGAGGATCAGCTTGCGGCAGTTACCGAGTCAACGGCGAGTATTGAACAGATGAGCGGGTCACTGCGGAGTGTGGCGGCGATTACCGACGCACGGCGGGTATCCGGTGAAGGTCTGGTGGAAACGGCGCGGGAGGGAAGCGATCGTGTATCGAGGATGACTGAGATGGTCCAGGTGCTGCTGACCAAAGTTGACGAAATATCAGATTTTGTCACCATCATAAAGACCATTGCCAACCAGACAAACCTTCTGGCTATGAACGCCGCCATCGAGGCTGCCCACGCCGGTGACGCCGGTCGTGGGTTCTCGGTGGTCGCCGAGGAGATCAGGCGTCTCGCGGAAGAGTCATCGGTTCAGTCGTCATCCACCGCTACCCGCATCAAGGAGATTGTCCAAGCGGTACGTGAAACGTCGACCACCACAACGGAGACGGAACAGACGTTTCGAGATATGGAGTCAGAAATTCGCACCGTCGTGGATTCGCTCGGTGAAATTGCCGCCGGTACGGCGGAACTGTCGACGGGCAGCAGCGAAGTCATGAAAGCGATGGAAGTTCTTCAGGGGGTCTCTGCCGACGTCCGGGAAGGGGCCGGCACCGTTTCTGTGGAAGCGGGAAGCGTCAGGGGGGTGATCGGAGAACTGCGTACCGGAAGCCGTGCAGTAATGGATGTCTCCCGGGACATTGCCGATCGGGCGAAAACGGCAACCGTGGTAGTTGAATCTGTCGCAGCTCTGGCCGGTGAGTTGGGGACGTGCGCTCGGGACCTGGAAACCCAGATTGCCCTATTTTCGACGGACGGTGATGACCTGCCGGAAGTACTCAGTCGGAAAACGGCGGTTGCCAACGGGCAAGGTCGACAGTCGTGAAATCGACGTTTCCGCCGGTGATGATGATTCCGATACGTTTCTTTTGAAACCGTGACCGTTCGCGGATTAACGCGGCCAGCGGCACCGCCGAGGACGGTTCGATCACAACCTTCAACCGTTCATAGACGAGGCGCATGGCGGCGCCGATCTCGTCGTCGGTTACGGTAATTATTTCGTCCAGGTGCTTCTGCAGTATAAGAAACGTCCGGTCCGACAGGTTCGTCCGCAGGCCGTCGGCAATGGTATGTACTTCGGTGTTGACCAGCCGCGTTCCGGCGGCGATAGATCGGGCGGCGTCGTCGGCACCGGCGGGTTCGCACCCAATGCAGGAAATGCCGGTGCGACCAAAGGCGACGGCGCTGCGACAGGTGCCGCTCATCAGACCGCCCCCTCCCACCGGACCCATCAGTACTTCCAGATCGGGGTAGTCTTCCAGAAGCTCCTTTGCCGCCGTAGCCTGTCCGGCAATGACGCGTTCATCGTCGTAGGGGTGGATAAAGGAGGCTCCCGTTTCCGCCAACACCGTCTGCATGACCGCTTCCCGGTCTTCGATGCGCGGACCCGACTCCACAACACGAGCACCGTACCCTTCCACAGCACTCCGTTTTACCGCCGCGGAGGAGGCCGGCATGACGATGTGGGCCGGAACCCCCAACCGCTGGGCCGCCCGGGCCACCGCCTGGGCGTGGTTGCCCGAGGAGTGAGTTGCCAGACCCCGGGCACGCTCTTCGTCATTCATGAGAAGCGCAGCGTTGGTAGCGCCGCGGATCTTGAAGGCACCGATTTTCTG
This sequence comes from Alkalispirochaeta sp., assembly GCA_041677905.1. Lineage (GTDB taxonomy): Bacteria > Spirochaetota > Spirochaetia > DSM-27196 > Alkalispirochaetaceae > Alkalispirochaeta. The sequence continues at coordinate 5,832 of JBAYPC010000118.1, forward strand.
AAAGTTCTCGCATTTGAAAACGATATCCGCTCCAATTAACGCGTTCAGCGAGCTCGAACGCAGGACAGGAGTCCGGTGGATGAACGGGACGATTCTATTGTGGCTCTCTGTTATTCCCCGGCGGGAGAGGAGGGGACCCGTTGTAAAACTCATATAGATAGCTCCCGGTCAGCGAACGCCCGGTCAGCGAGCTCTCGGTGACCCGGTTCCCGGCCACCCAGTTCCCGTTCCAGGATCAGACGGGCGTTTTTTACGGTTCCGTGGAGCCAGCGGTTCAGGATGATTCGCCGGTCTCGAGGCGCCAACTGCCAGTCGGTGATCTCGGTCCGCAGGCGATCGCCCAGTTTGTTGAGGCAAATCGCCGCAGAAACGGATATGTTCAGGCTCTCCACGAATCCCCGCATAGGAATGCGGAGGTACTCGTCAGCTGCGGCGAGCAGCGTTTCGGAGAGTCCTTCCTTTTCGGTTCCGAAGAAGATCGCCATGGGGCCGGTGGTCAAAGGGAGACTTTCCAGGTCAAAATTCTCGCGGTGTGGCGAGGTGGCGACGATACGGTAACCCGCTGCTTTCAGCGCAGAGACAGCTTCGGTGGTGGCGGCGGTAGTGGTAGTGGTAGTGTCGGCGCCGGCAGGAGCTGGGGTGTCACGGCCGGCGCCACTGTGATTGTTGCCGGCGCCGCCGTCGGCGGTGCTATCGCCCGCTGCGCGGTATCGGAAGAGGCTCAGCCACTGGGCGGTGCCCAGTTCAACTCCGGGGTTGACCCGGTACCGGTTTCTGTTTTCGATGATGTGAACGTCCTGAACACCGAAGGCGTCACAGGACCGCAGTACGGCGCTGCCGTTGTGAGGTTGAAATATGTCTTCCACGGCAACGGAGATATAGCGGCTGCGCCGGTCAAGCACATGCTGCATCCGTTCCCAACGACGTTCGGAGACAAACCGGCGGAGAACCACCTCTTCCGCGGCAAGACGCTCGTCGCTTTTTGACGTTGCGTAGGGGTCTTTCATCGTTTTTACAAGGTATACCGCCTTCGCCGGGGTGGACAAGTGGACAAGCGGAAGGGGAAACGGTACAACCACGTCCTATGAAGAACCTGCGCTCTCACGTTACCATTACCTCCGTCGACGGTCGCGGCCGCGGGCGGGGAACCACCCTGGCCGGGGACAATACCGAACGGGCCGTCTACGTTACCGGCGCCTACCCCGGGGATGTGGTGAATCTGCGAATTCGCCGCCAGAAGGGCGCCTATCTCGGGACGGTAGAGTCTTCCGAACCCGGAACGGGGCCTACCCGGAGAGAGCCGTTCTGTCGCCATTTTGCCGACTGCGGAGGATGCACCATTCAGGACATTTCATATCAGGACCAGCTTTCCTACAAAACAGAGATAGTCCGTGCAGCCTTCCGGGAGGCCGGTTTGGTCGAGATGCCCCAATTGATGCCGATCATCGGCGCTCCCGCGGAGCGACGGTACCGGAACAAACTGGAGTTCTCCTTCGGCGCCCATCGCTGGCTCTCCGACGAGGAGATCCAGTCTGCAGACACAATTGCCGATCGTCGAGGCCTTGGATTTCACGCCGCCGGAAGGTTTGACCGCGTCATCGATCTGAACGAATGCCACCTGCAGCCGGAGCCGTCCGAGTCGATCCGAAAGTTCTTCCGACAACTGGCAGAGACGGAAGCGCTCAGTTTTTATGACGCCCGGGGGCACCACGGTCTGCTCCGCCTGCTTGTCGTCCGCACGTCCCTGTCGGGAGAAACGATGGTCATCGTCATGTTCGGTGAAGACGATCCGGCGGCAATTGAGAAGGTGATGGCCGCCACTCGCCGACAGTTTCCTGAGTTGACCTCCCTGAACTACGTCATCAACACGACCCGGAAAG
>JBAYPC010000119.1:0-7683 GCA_041677905.1 Alkalispirochaeta sp.
CGGTGGAGGTGTACTCCTGGATTTCTTTGGACATTATCATGGACGGCAGGAGGGCCCCACGGAGCATGACGCACATGACGGTGTTTTCAAGGGCGTCGTCCACGTCGGGTATTTTGTGTACGGCGAAGTTCTGTACGGGGTCGGTGACGGGGGTGCGTACGATCAGGTGGTTCTTGTGGTGGTTGTCCGGTTCGGCGTAGGCGAGGTTGAAGAGGAGTTCGTAGGCACGCTGGATGTAGTACATGAACTCGCTTTGGGAGGTTCTGGTGTCTCGCAGTTTTGCGATGAGCCGGGACGCTTCGCCGTGTACGGCTCGGGGGGTCTGAAAGGAGTAGACTCTCACTCGCGGCTCTGCGGCGATGACCTCCTGCATTCGGTCTCCCATCCGCTGGTATTGATCTATGAGCTGCTGTCTGGCCCGCTGTTGCCGCGGTTCATTGGGGGCGTTGTCCAGCACGTTCATGGTTTCCAGGGCCTCTTTGTACAGGCCGTCCATTTCTTGTACGAGTGAGCGGTCGGCATCGGTCAGGTATTCGTCCAGATCCTGGGCTCTCAGTACTACTTTGTCGCTGTCTCCTGTTTTGTCCATATCTGCAGTATACGTGGTAGGTGGATACAACAAAAGGTCTTTGTTATCGGCGGACTGGAAAGTGTCGGCTTTTTTCGGCATGATCGGCCGATGGAAGTTGTCGGTGTCATTCTGCCGGTCGTTGCCATTGCCGTAATCGGCTATGTTGTCACCTGGATCGGTATTTTCCGTCTGGACGATGTCGGTGGTCTGACGCGGTACGTGTTCAACGTCGCTCTGCCGGTGATGCTCTTTGACTCTATGTCGACGGTTGTTCTGCCGGAGTCGATACAGTGGTCCTTCATGTTTGCCTACTACGGTCCGACTCTGGCGGTTTACGCTGTGGGGATGTGGCTGGGTCTGCGTTTTTTCGGGTACAACCGGACGGAACAGGGTGTTTTCGGTATGGGCTGTGCCTATTCCAACACGGTCCTGATCGGTCTGCCCGTGATATCCACGGCGTGGGGGGACCGGGCGATTTTGCCGATGATGATGATCATTTCGATCCACTCGGCGGTTCTCTTTTCTCTGACTACAGCGGTTGCCGAATCTGATGTCCGGGCGCGTGGCGGTTCGGTGGACAGGGGGCATTTTGGGGGCTCTGTGGTTCTGCGGACTGTAGTGGGTATGGTCAGAAATCCGATTTTTCTTGGGCTGGTTATCGGTCTGCTCTTCAACATATGGGCTGTTCCGATTCCTCGGACGGCGGGGACGGTGATTTCGTGGCTCCAGGGATCGGCGTTACCGGCGGCGCTGTTTGTGACGGGAGCGTCGTTGCGTCGGTATCGGGCGGGGGGAGCGCTGGGACCGTCGGGATTGATGCTTGCGATGAAGCTTGTAGTTCATCCACTGGTGGTTTGGGTTATGGCGGCTTTTGTGTTTGAGCTGCCCCCTCTCTGGAGTGCTGTTGCGGTCGTTACGGCGTCTCTTCCGACGGGAATTAACGCTTCGGTGTTCGCCGCAAAATACGATGCCGCTATGGCGCCTGTGGCGACGTCGGTCCTGGTCTCAACGGCACTTTCCGTGGTCTCTCTTTCGGTGCTGCTTGTGCTGCTGATGCCGTAGGTCCCGCCGGCGCGTATACCGGGCCAGTCAATTCTGATACCATTAGCGAGATGAGCTGGTTAACCACACATATTTCACTGCATTCTCTGGAGTCTCCCCGGGAGGAATGGGCAAACGGTATAACTCACCTTGTCGGAGCTGTGCTGGCGGTTGCAGGCACGGTTTTCCTTATTCTGAAGCACGATGAACCGCACATCCGTGTCGCCTTTGCCGTGTTCGGGATGTCCATGGTTCTCCTGTTCAGTGCATCGACGTTGTACCACCTCAGTCCAGTCGATTCGACCTGGAAGCGTCTGTTCCGGCTCATGGACCATCTGTCCATATTCGTTCTGATCGCCGGTACCTACACTCCGGTGTTGACGGTTATCGGGACCTCGTGGTCCTACCGTACGTTGGCGCTTGTGTGGGGGCTGGCCATTACGGGGATGATCCTGAAAGTCATCTTCTGGGATTCCTTCAAGGTGTGGCAGGTGATCTTCTTCCTCGCCATGGGATGGCTGGCTATTTTTAGGATTCGCGAGATAGTGGCGATTCTCCCCCTGCCCTTTGTCTACATGCTGCTTGGCGCCGGGGTGGTCTACAGTCTGGGGACTATCGTTTATGGGTTAAAAAAGGTCCCCTACCACCACGCGGTTTGGCACCTCTTTGTGCTGGGCGGGGCCGGGCTTTTTTTTGTAGGAATCTACGGGTACCTTTGAACGGGCGGCGTATGTTCGGGTGTTTTTACTCGGGCGGCTTTATTCGGGCGGCTTACCAGTGCAGCAGGTTTCCACCATAGGCCAGGCCGGCACCAAAACCCGCAGTAAGCACTTTTTGTCCGGGTGTGAGAAGGTCTCGCTCTACCATTTCAGTGATCGCGATGGGTATGGACGCTGCCGATGTATTGGCGAACCGATCGAGGTTTGTGTAAAAGAGATCAACCGGTAGACCGAGCCGTTTTGCCGCCGCTTCTATGATGCGAACATTAGCCTGATGCGGTACTACCCAGTCCAGATCTGCCGGTTCAATGCCCTCGCGGTCACAAAGGGTCCGTATTGTGCGCACAAACGCGTCTACGGCGAAGAGGTACACTGAACGTCCGTCCATAACCAGCTGCAAATCCGCTGCGGTGTGGTGCTCCGGATCAAAGGGCGTACGACTGCCGCCGACGGGACGAATTAACGCCTGGTCGCCACTCCCTTTGGAACGCAGGTAAGACTGGAGAACTCGGTGCCCCGGCCGATCGGTGTTTTCTATCAGGGCGGCCCCCGCTCCATCCCCAAAGAGTACGCAGCTGTTTCTGTCGTTCCAGTTGGCAATTTTTGTAAGGACTTCTGCGCCGATCAGCAGGACGGTTCCGACGGACCCGGCGTCTACCAGGGAACGGGCCAGTTCAAGGCCGTAGACGAATCCGGTACAACCTGCGGAGAGGTCGAACGCTCCGGCGTTGACGCATCGTAACCTGTCCTGGACGATTGAGGCGGTGGCCGGGAAGTTGGGGTAGTCGGTGGTAGAGCTGGCGACAATGACCATATCGATTTCTGCGGGCCCAATTCCCCGCTTTGCAAGGATTCGTCGTCCCGCCTCTATTGCCAGATCACTTGCCGCTTCATCGGGGGCGGCAAAGTGCCGTTCGGTAATACCCGTATGTGACCTGATCCACTCGTCGGAGGTGTCCATCTGCATAGCCAACTCGTGGTTGGTCACAACCCGCTCGGGCAGGTATGAGTCAAAGGCCGTAATTGTCGCGTTCATGGCGCGAGTGTAGGTCCATCACAATTAGTCGGTCAAGGGCCGACAAGATTTGGGAAACCGACAAGATTGGGGGGACCGACAACATCGGGTTTTCGATGCGGCCGGCTATGTCTGTTTTCGAGTGTCGCTCTTGCGCTTGGCGGCGGGCAGAATCGCTTTGCGCAGGCGAATGGACGTGGGTGTCACCTCTACCAGTTCGTCATCGCGGATAAACTGGATTGCCCGTTCCAGTGTCATAGGAAGGACCGGCGTCAGGACAACGGCGTCGTCCTTACCGGCCGCCCGCATGTTGCTCAGCTTTTTGGTTTTACAGGGATTGACGTTAAGGTCGTTATCCCGGTTGTGCTCCCCAACTATCATCCCTTCGTATGTCGGTTCACCGGGACGTACAAAGAGGACACCCCGAGGCTCCAGGTTGAACAGGGCGTAGGGAACGGTCTCTCCGGAACGGTCCGATACGAGGGATCCGGTAAAACGGTCGGGAAAATCACCTCGGTACGGTTCGTACCCCAGAAGGGACGAGTTGATAATCCCGGTACCGCGAGTGTCCGTCAGGAATTCGTCACGATAGCCTAACAACCCCCGGGAGGGTACACTGAACTCGAGACGGACCCGGTTTCCCTTGTGGGTCTCGAAACTGAGCATCCGGCCCTTTCGCTTGGAGAGTTTTTCGGTGATGATGCCGCTGAACGGTTCAGCACATTCAAGAAAAAGGTGTTCGACCGGCTCGGTCTTTTCACCGTTTTCATTACGAAAAATAACCCGAGGACGCCCCACGTTGACTTCAAATCCTTCCCTCCGCATCGTCTCAAGAAGGATGACCATCTGGAATTCGCCCCTTCCTTTTACGACGAACCCCTCCTTGTTGGCGGTCTCTTCAAACTGAACCGCTACGTTGAGCATCGTTTCTTTTTCCAGGCGTTCTCGAATTTTGCTGGACTGAAGGACCGAACCGTCCTTCCCAAGGAGCGGTGAGGTGTTCGGTCCGATGTACATGGAGACGGTAGGCTCATCGACGGTGATCCGGGGCAACGCTTTGGGAGCAGACTGGGAACAAATGGTGTCGCCGATATGGACGTCGTCCACACCGGAGAGAACCACGATGTCGCCGGGCTCAGCTGCATCGGTGTCAACCAGGGACGGTCCCTGGTACACCTGAAGGCGGGAGACTTTTAGGGGCGTGCGTTGTCCGTGATCACCAAGACAGACGAGGGCCTCGCGGCTGTGCGCGGACCCGTGAACGACCTTCCCCACGGCAAGTCGTCCGAGAAAATCTGAATAGGACAGGTCTGAGACGAGCATCTGGAAGGGTTCCGACGAATGGTACGCCGGCGGCGGTATGTGTTCTACGATGGTGTCCATAAGGATGTGGAGGTTGTCCGCCTTATCGTTTAGCCCCCGCTTTGCAATTCCCTGACGTCCTTCGGCGTAGAGGACGGGGCATTCCAGTTGCTCCTCTGTGGCATCCAGGTCGATGAGGAGGTCGTATATTTCGCTCAGCACTTCTTCGGGCCGGGCGTCGCTGCGGTCGATCTTGTTAATGACCACCACTACCGGCAGGGACGCCCGCAGCGCCTTGTCCAGTACGAACCGCGTCTGCGGCAGGGGGCCTTCCGATGCATCAACCAGCAAAATAACTCCATCCACCATTGAGAGGGCGCGTTCCACCTCACCACCGAAGTCGGCGTGTCCTGGAGTATCAAGGATATTTATCTTCACGCCCTTCCATATGATGGCGCTGTTTTTGGCGGCGATGGTGATTCCACGTTCCCGTTCCAGGTCCATAGTATCCATCAGCCGTTCTGCTACTTGTTGTCCTTCCCGAAATACTCCGGACTGTCGGAACAGGGCATCCACTAAAGTAGTTTTACCGTGGTCTACGTGAGCTATGATCGCTACATTTCGTAGCTTTGAATTGACGGAGTCTTTATACATCGCCGGAGGCTATACCGAATTGGCCCTGCCGGGAAAGGGGGCGATTATTCATGGTTTTCCATTTTTTTCTCTGCCTCCCGCCGCTTTACCATTAGCTGCATTTCGTGAATTTCCTTCATCTTGGCATCGATTGCTGCCTGATTACCGGGATCGTAGAACTTGGGAGCCCAAAGGAAACTGTAGCTCACTGCGCCGCCTTGGGTTACCGTAGCGTGGTGCATACGATGTGCATTTATGATACGACGAAGGTACCGGCTCTTGGGCCTGATCTTGAAACCCTTTATCCGCCGATGAAACATGATATCGTGAAAAAGGACGTAGCCTACACCGTACAAAGCCACACCAAAACCTGCAGCAGCCATTTCGTACCATCTCGCCTTCAAACCAAAAAAAATCAACCCGAATGAAAGACCGGCGAAGAAAAAAAAGTACAGATCATTTTTTTGAAAAATCCGGCCTTTGTGATTGTGGTGGTCATAATGAAGGCACCATCCGGTACCATGCATTACATACTTGTGCATGAATCGGGCCACCACTTCCATTCCTGCGGCGGCACCGAAAAAGGCCACAACACCGCCAACGACACGAAGAACGACAATTTCCATCGCTATAACTTACTCATCCCGACGAATGGCGGCTACGGGAAACAGTCGCCAGTTGTCAGAAATTCATGCACCGTTTTCAGCAGGACCGAACCGTACCGTTCTGCTTTTGTCTCACCAATCCCGTGGACCCCTAGGAGGGCCTGAAGGGTTTCGGGCCGATTTCGTACTACCTCCTTCAAGGTCCGGTCGCTGAAAATGACGTAAGGCGGTACGCCGGCGTCTCCAGCAAGGCGCCGACGCAACACCCGGAGGCACTGAAACAACGCCTCCTGGTCTTCCCTCCAGACCGACTTCCCGTCCGGGGACGGCCTGTCGCCTTTGGTGGCACTGCTGGTACTGGCCGACCGGGTAATGGCCGACCGGGTACCGGTCGTTGGAGTACCCGTCGAAGCGTTCATCAGAGACGACGTAAACCGAATTCTCCCGTTGACCAGGTTCTTTCCTGATGCGGTTAATCTGAGTCCGCTGCGTAACCCGTCTTTACGGCGCAGGTACCCGCCGGTCTCGAGGTCACGCAACAGAGAGAGCCAGTCTGATCGGTCAACGTCCGCGCCTACGCCGAAGGTTGGTATTTCGTGGTGCCCAAAACGCTCCATTCGCTCATCTGAAACGCCGGTGATCACGTTGGCGATATAGTGGGCTCCAAACCGTTCCCCCGTTCTGATAATCGCCGAAAGTGCTTTCTGCGCTTCTACCGTTCGATCGACCCGGTCTGTTTCAGCGCGGCATACGTCGCAGCGGCCGCAATTTCCGGGGTGTTCTTCCTCAAAGTGGTTAAGCAGTCCCATTCTTCGGCATACGCCGGAGTCGACAAAGCGCAGTACAGCCCGCAGGTTCCGTTCGGCCTGCTCTCGTTCTTCCGGTGATTCCGTCCGTTCGATGTGGTACCGAATTTTGGCGACATCACCGGGACCGTAGAAGAGACACGTGTCGGCATCCTCTCCATCTCTGCCGGCCCGTCCTGTCTCCTGGTAGTACGCTTCTATACTCCTCGGCAGATCTCCATGTACGACCCACCGGACGTTGGACTTGTCAATACCCATACCAAAGGCGATCGTTGCTACCACAACGTCTGCTTCGTCTCGCACAAAGGCGAGTTGATTGCTTCGTCGGGTCGCATCCGGTAGTCCTGCGTGGTAGGGCAACGCGGAAACACCGTGGGCAGAGAGGTGTCGGGCCGTCTCTTCGACGGCTTTCCGGGTACTTCGGTAGACGATACCGGCCTGGTTTTCGTGGGACCGGATAAAACTCAGAATCTGGTCTTGTACTTTTGTTTTCCGCCGAACGCGATAGAATATCTCCGGTCGGTCAAAGGAACTGCAGACGACCAATGGTTCGGTCAGGCGCAGTGACGACACGACGTCATCCTGAACTGCCGGTGTCGCCGTAGCCGTAAATGCGGCAAAGACCGCATCGGGAAATTCGTCTTTCAGCAGCGGCAGGTTCCGGTATTCGGGGCGGAACTCATGGCCCCACTCTGAAATACAGTGAGCCTCGTCAACGGCAAAGAGGGACACACCCCAACCCCGGAGGTTTTCCCGGAAAGCGGGAAGAGCAAGGCGTTCGGGAGACACATAGAGCAGACGACATTCACCCCGATGAATATCTCGGTAGGTGTCCTTTGCTTCCTCCGCCGAGAGGGAGCTGTTTAAACACGCCGCCGGGATTCCCTGCTGTCGTGCCGCAAAAACCTGATCTTCCATCAGGGCGATCAGCGGGCTTATAACCACGGTAAGCGACGGTAACAGCATGGCCGGCAGCTGGTAGCAAAGTGAC
>JBAYPC010000120.1:0-7639 GCA_041677905.1 Alkalispirochaeta sp.
GGGCGCACCCGTCGGAGTGTGGAGGCGCTGTGTCGATGGTATCGGTTGTGTCGGTGGTGCCGAAACGGACGGTCCCACCCAGGTCCTGGACGGCGTTCAGAAGGAGGGCCGCACTGCGGAGGCGGATCGATTCGTCGCCGTCGAAGCAGACGCCGCCGGGGCGGATGGCGCTCATTGCCGTAAGGAGATAGAGGGTTGTCCCGCTGTTGCCGACGTCGATGGTGACCGGGGCGGGTACGGTGGACTGGGCCTGCAGGTTGGCGGGCGGGTCGGCAGGCGGCGTGGGGGTCAGCATGCCCCCGGGGGGTGGGGTGACTTTTACGGTCATACCCGTTTCCGATCTGGAAAGCACCGATACGGTTACACCGAGGGTCCTGAGGGCGGTGATGCAGCTTGCAGTGTCGGCGCTGTCCAGGAGGTTTTCGATAGTGCTCGTTCCGTCGGCGGCTCCGGCGATGAGAAGGGCTCTGATAGAGTGGGACTTGGAAGAAGGCACGGTGACGCGTCGGCCGGTGACGGCGGCGGGATAGACGGTGACGGTAGAGACACTGCTGAACGAGTTGATTGGACCCTCCTTGTTACTACGCGGCCATAGTAGCAGGTGGGGTCCGGTTTGAGAACGGAGTGAGTTTGACTCGGCGCCGGCGCCGCAGTTTTCCCGGCGCCGAGGTTCCTGCTATATAACTGTGGCCAGGTGATCGGCCTGGTACATGGCAAGGCAGACCAGACTTAACACAGGCGGCATTCCCAGCGCTTCGGGAAAGCAGCTGGCGTCGCAGAAGTAAAGGTTCGGGATGTCCACGGACTCACAGTGGTTGTCGAGGAGTTCACCGATCTTGACCGTTCCACTTGGGTGTCCAAGGATAGTGGTCATCCTGTGGAGGGCGTTCGGGTCGCAGCCGGCGGTGATAAGCATCTGGTCAATTTTCTCCCAACTGTACTCCTGCCGTTCCAAGTCAAGCTTCGTATAGGTCTTGCTCATGGTGCCATCTTCACTGATCCATCCGGTGTCGTCGTCATGGACTTTGGAGAACACCGTCACCAGACGGCTGTATTTCCCCATGTCCTTGACGGCACTGAATCCCTCTTTCATCAAATGGCCCATCATCCAGGTCAGGTATGGAGCCAGGCCGATAGAACCGAAGATACAACCGTGGGGTTTATCGTGGTAAAGTGCCGCGAACTGGTGTTCCTGAGCGTTGCCCCGCTGACCTTTTGGCAGGAAACCGAAGCCGATAAGGCTGGGGTCGCCGGTAAACCAGCTGCCGGCTTTCTCCAGGCCGGCCTTTTTTGCCAGGGGAACACTGGCCCATCCACCGCAGCTGCTCACAACAGCAGGGGCGCGTACTTCCAGTTCTCCGTCTTTGGTTGTGGCCCGTAATCCAACGGCTTGCCCGTTTTCGAGGATCACCTCTGTGGCTTTGGTGTTCATGAGCAGAGTGGCACCGTCACGGACGGCATCTCTCATGGCAAATGTGCCTTCCCATTTTGCCTCAATGGGGCATCCCACCGAATCGAGGTTGCAACCAATTTTGCATTTGTTCCAATCAGTGTGTTTTTCAGATGGGTGCATGGGCAAGCCCACTTTTGCCGATGCCTCCATCATCAGTTTGGCCCCGGGTCCCAGGAATTCGTCGGGTACCCGGCTGGCCCATGACTCGGTTTTGGCGGCATCGATATACGGTTCCAGATCAATATCCCACTTGCGCCACATTTCAAAGTCCGGCATAAAAGCCGCACCGGCGTACAACTTGGTTCCTCCACCAAGCCCTTTACCGATGATGACTTCATCGCCCTCTTCGGTTGTGACGTACATCGATTTGGGTAAATTCATTTTGGCATGTTTGCCGTTGACCATGGCCCGCATGCCGCCCAATCCCGCCCGGGAATCGTCTCCCTCTTCCAGGAGAATGACTTTCTTGCCCTTTTTTGTCAGCTCTTTCGCCAGGACGCATCCCGTCGGTCCTGCGCCTGCGATGACAACGTCATACCCCTCCATTTGTTTAACCTGTCCGTCAGCCATCATGTGGCCTCCTATAAGAATTTAGTCGTGAGTCAGATAATGGCCCACGGTTTTGCGGTATTTTACGCGCTGCTATCTCTTTTAGTAGTGTTTATAACTTAATTAATAGTACGACGGTTTCTTTTAACTTGCAAATTCGGGTTCTCGTGAGTTCTTCCACCCCTGATTGTGGTAAGATTTTTAGATGAGGCATTACGCAGAAAGAGGGTTGGGGCGGGTTTGTCCGGCTCGCCTTGCTCGGCTGGTCGTGTTTGTTCTGCTGGCGACGGTTGTTGTGGTCCCGCCGACGGCGGCACAAACGGTATTTCTGAATCCTGATTATGGGTATATCGTCGATATCCCTGTGGGGTGGGAGATTCTGGGCGGCGACCGGACTGATTTTATCAGTTTTACCGATGAGGACCACGTGGCGGTGTTCCAGATTATCTCGTTTTCGGGAGATCGGTTTGTAACGAGTGACGAGGTGGAGCGGTACGTTCGGGAGAGCTATGGTGCCACCGGTGACCGGGCGCCCTTTCGTTACCTGGACCGGCCTGCGGTGTTCGCAGACTACCGTTTTTCCACGGGGGCCTGGGACGTCCGGGGCTATATGACCTTTCTCAATATGGATGACTACGACTTCGCGGTCATGACGTTTGTTCCGGAAGAACACTACGAGGAGTACCACGACAGTATCCTTTCGGTTCTGGACAGTTTTTCGCCGAACCGGGTGACCCGAAATTTCCCCGGGCCGGTGAGTCAGTTCTTTCTTCCGGAATCGGCGGTTAACCGGAATGACCGGAACGGTGCGGCGCCTGCTGTTACACTGCCGGGTGGCACGGAATATCCTTTGCCGCCATCGGTGCATTCAGACGCTGTTCTAGACGCCGGTCAGACACTTATTGAGCGGGAGGCTCGGGTCCTTAGTGGGTATGCCCCCGGTGAAGGTGATTCCCCACGTATCGGCAGCGGTTCGCCCCCTCCCTGGGCGGTGGCTTGGAGACGCTACTTCAGGATGATCTACCGAGATAACTTTAACCGTCTGGCACCGGTGGCGGAGGCGCTGTACATGGACCTTGCCGGCGCCGGTGTACCCCGGGACGGGATGCCCGCGAAAATACTAGCCTGGTTGCAGGAAGCCGAGTACCGAAGGACTGAGTCGCTGAGCGATCTGATGAGCCCGTCGGCGTGCCTGGTGGAATTTGCCGGTGACTGCGATTCTCTGGGTATGGTCTACACCATTCTGCTGAACCACCTGGGGTTCGACGCAATTCTGATGGTGAGCATGGAGTACTCCCACGCTCTGGTTGGAGTGGATGTTCCGGGAGAGGGTGCCCGGTTTCCCTTCCACGGTCGGCAGTGGCTGGTTGCAGAACTGACCGAAAACGTTGCCATCGGGCAGATCGCCCAGGATATGAGTGATATCGGCGGGTGGATAGGCGTAAAACTGGACCCGACTGTGCAGTATTGATGGGACGACCTGGTGGGAGACCTCGGGACAACCTGGATTTGCGGGTCAGCGTTTAAGAGGCTCGGGGACGAACAGTCCCATTATGGCGGCACCGCTTAGTCCGACGGCTGCGATAATTACCGTTGACACGCCCAGGCTCAGCACCGTAGCCAGGGCTCCTACCAGAAAGGGGCCGCCGGCGGTACCCACATCGACTACAAACCGCCAGACTCCGATAAATTCGCTGGGGTTTTTTTCTGGAGCGAAGTCGGTGCTGAGAGTTATATTGATACCGCTTCCGATGCCGTTTGCGATTCCGGTCAGCAGGACAACCGCGGCCATTCCGGCCAGAGATTTTGTAAAGGGTAACAGGGCAAGTCCTGCGGAAAGAAGGATCAGGCTGGGAACGGCGGTGATTTTCCGACCCCATCTGTCCATAGCTATTCCGGCGGGGAAAAAGAGGGCAAACTCGGCAAATGACATGATCCCCACCAAAAGTCCGATCTCAGATACGTTCAACCCTATGGACTCGCCAAACAGCGGAACCAGTGCCTGTCGTGCCGACCGAAGCAGCTGGAGTACGATCATTGCCAGACCGGCAGTTGCAAAGATCCGTCTGTAATCTCTGAGTATCCCCCCGATTGCTCTGAGAGACTGGTCTGTCTGGTGGGTTGTTCTGGGTCTTTCCACACGGGGAATCCACACAAACAGGAAAATGAGGCTTACATATGTCAGCGCGGCATACGCGCGGAAAGCGTATTGGTATCCCCATCGGTAGGCGATAAAGCCCCCGATTATCGGACCGATAAAGTGCCCCAGCCGGTTGGTGCCGCCAAGCAAGGCAAGGGCGCGGCCGCGATGCTGTGCCGGGACGATGGTCCTGAAAAAAGAAAGGCGAGATACGAAGAACACCGTGTAGGTTGACCCCAGGATAAAGACGAATACACCGAGAAACCAGGGAGTACGGGCAAAACTGAGAACGACGGCCAGGGTCGCTTCGATAAAGGTGGATACCAAAATAACCCGGCGTTTGCCGAAGTGACTGATGAAGAAACCGGCCGGTACGTTGAACAGGAGGCTTCCAAAACCGAATAATCCGACGATGACGCTTGCCTCTGTTACAGTGGATCCGAGATGGCGGGCAAAGAGAGCCAGTAGAGGTATCACCATGCCTAAACCGAGGAGAGAAAGCACCGAGGGGAGGTAAAACGGCAGAATCAAGGATGTCAGGCTGAACTGTTTGGATGCCACAACTGTGGTGATATGGTACCATGGATGGTGAAGTAGTATGAACGATAACAGTGACCGGAACGGCTCTTTTGTGCTGCATGATGCCGCTCGATCGATTATGGACAGTGCGATCCAACGGGTTGATCCCGTCCGGATGATAACCGACTGTGTATCTCTGCAAGGTGACGAATTGCACGTTGCCACGGAAGAGGAGACATTTTCCCTCTCTCTGAAACCGTTTCGGCGTATCCTGGTACTCGGCGGCGGGAAGGCAGGCGCGTCCATGGCCTATGGGTTGGAGCGTGTCCTGGGGGATCGGATTGACGAGGGGCTGGTCTCAGTCAAATACGAGCATGTGGGTGCACCGGGAGCACAGCCGCAACGGGTGAGTCTAATTGAGGCGGGCCACCCCGTTCCCGATGAAAACAGCTTGAGGGCTGCCCGAGAGATTGCCGATATGGCTGCAGGTGCGGACGCTGAGACTCTGTGCCTGGTCGTCATATCCGGCGGCGGGAGTGCTTTGCTGACACTACCGGCGGATTACGGTGAAGTATCCGTCACCCTGGAGGATATCCAGAAAACAACGGAACTCCTTCTTGGGGCGGGTACGCCGATTGAAGATATCAACACGGTCAGGAAACACCTTTCCGGCATTTCCGGCGGGCAGTTCTGCCGCATCGCCCGGCCGGCTACGGTGGTGGCTCTGATTCTATCGGATGTTGTTGGGGACGGGCTGGAGAGCATCGCCTCAGGGCTGACGGCACCGGACCCGACGACGTTTGACGATGCGGTCAGGATATGCCGGGATTACGGTATTGCCGAGAAGCTGCCGCGGCGCGCCTGGGATCTGCTGGTGGCGGGGGCGGCCGGACATATTCCGGATACCCCGAAACCGGGAGACCCCATATTTGACCGGGTACGGCCCGTTCTGATCGGGACAAACGCCCAGGCGGTGGAGGCGGCGCGGCGGCAGGCGGTGAGCCTGGGGTACAACACGCTGGTTCTCACAAGCCGCCTCACCGGTGAAGCTCGGGAAATAGCCCATCTCTTTACGGCGATGGCGGCGGATTGTGTTGCCCGGGACGTTCCGGTACGGAAACCGGCGTGTATTCTCACCGGCGGAGAGACGACGGTGACGTTGCGGGGAAGTGGAAAGGGCGGCCGAAACCAGGAAATGGCGCTGGCAGTTCTGGCGGAAATGGCCGACAAGCCGGCGAGTTACCGGGGGGTGACATTTTTTTCCTTCGGTACCGATGGAAATGACGGCCCTACCGATGCCGCCGGGGGTTGGGCGACGCCGGAGCGTGCCGTCGGTGTGAAACGCGAGGCGATCACAGCGGCTTTGAACAACAACGACGCCTACCATCTGCTTGAGTCGGCGGGTACTCTGATTCGTACGGGGCCCACCAATACCAATGTCTGTGATATTCAGATACTGTTAGTTGAGTGAAACCACGTAACTCTTTAGATACAA
This sequence comes from Alkalispirochaeta sp., assembly GCA_041677905.1. Taxonomy (GTDB): domain Bacteria; phylum Spirochaetota; class Spirochaetia; order DSM-27196; family Alkalispirochaetaceae; genus Alkalispirochaeta. The sequence goes on from JBAYPC010000120.1 coordinate 6,157, forward strand.
ATTTAGATACAAACGGTTCTTCAGAACCTGAGCGCCGGCCCTACTCCCCGGTGACCGACACCTGGCGGTTGATAGTACGATCCCTGGCGTTACTGTGTTTCTTCCTCGTTGTATCGGTGGGGCTGTTACAGCTTGATCTTCCCTATGACGATCAGGCCTTCGCCGTCATCGATAAGGCGGGGCTGGTCGGGGTGTTTGTCTTTGTCTTGGCGGTAGATACCTTTGTAGTCCCGGCGACTCTGGACATCGTCTTTCCCTTTACCGTCGACTGGAACCCGGTCCCCCTCCTGGCGACGATTAGTGTCGCGTCGGTTCTGGGGGGTATATGGGGGTATTGGATTGGGCGGCTGCTCTACTTTCTGCCCTTCGTCCGCAAGACCGTCGGCGGGTACTACGAGCGGGGGGCCACACTCCTGGAACGGTACGGAAGCTGGGCGGTGGTGTTTGCCGCGTTGACGCCCCTGCCGTTTTCCACGATCTCCTGGATAGCCGGAATGCTCCATATTTCGTTCAGGAAGTTTGCCCTTGCGGCGTTGTGGCGCATCCCGAGAGTGGTGGGTTACTGGGCGCTCCTGCAGGCGGGCCTGGCGGTCATGGGCTGACGGCGCCAGGCATCAACGCCCTACATCGCCTTCCAGAACTTGTAGTTATCCCGTTCAATTTCACCTATCGGGGGCATCCGGAAAAACCGGTTTTCGCCATGGCGGGCAAACATGAAGCCGTGGCGGACCATCCTGTAGGGTATGGTGTCGAAACTGGAATCGAGAAGGAGCCCCTTGGTTCCCTTTTTTGAGGTGCTCTTCAACTCGTTTATTGCGTCCCGGAGCTTGGAGGGGTGTACCTTCGGTAGCGGCGAGGGCAGCACGGGGTTGTTCTTGAAGTCGGAGAGGAAACTCTCCGCATCGAATTCCAGCTGTGTGTAGAGCATAGCCGGAAGGCTGCGCAGAATTGTCGGGCTGGTAACGAGGTCACCGAACTCCAGGAAGTTCATCGTCGTAATCACCATCATACGTACGGGGTTGATCTCGGCAAAAACGCGCAAGAGCCCGGGTTCCCGGGTCTGGACCCCATCGTCGGGGTGCAGTTTGAGAACGGCCCCTTCCGGAGTAGTGAGATAGAGATTCAAGATCAACGAAAAATCGAGATGCTCGAGAATCCGATACACCGAGATAAACTTTGTCGCCTTGGGGCGTCCGTCCTCGTGTTCTTTGACTTCCGCCAGGTATTCGTCAATGTGGAAATAGGGGTGTCGGAAGGACGGGTCCATCTCTCCAAAGACAACTTTTCCCGAGTAGTGGCGAATTGAACCGGCCAGGTAGTGCCGGGCAAAGCGTTCCGGTTCCAGCTGTGACGCAATAAGTGCGGGGCTGGGGTGGAGTACCACATAGAGGTGCGTTGCATAACGTTCTGAACTCATTTCAACCTCCTAACGCCTTCAGGATTGGCGCGATAACCAGGGCGACTACGGACATCAGTTTGACCA
>JBAYPC010000121.1:0-7633 GCA_041677905.1 Alkalispirochaeta sp.
CCTGACCGACCTGGACAGCGGAAACCTGCGGTCCGACGGAACTCCGCCGCCGGATGGACGCGAAACCGATCCAGCAGGCGAAACGCCACCCGCCACCAACGGCTCGGCCCCCGCCAACATCGTCGTCCTGGACAAACCCTCCCAGTGGCCCCTGACCATCCCCAACGTGGAAGTCGTCTCGGCCCGGGCCTACCTGGAAGAACAGCGCTTTCAGATCAGCGAAGCCTTCCGCGTCTTCAACCTCTGCGGCAGCTATCGTAAACAGAAAATGGGCTACTACGTCTCCCTGTTGGCCTCAGCCCGGGACCACAAAATAGTCCCATCAGTCATCGGCATCAACGACTTCTCCAACGTCTCCCTGGCAAAAAGCGTGGTCGAAGAAATTGACCCCCTGGTGCAGAAACAGCTGGAAAAAGTACGGGAAAACGAGTTTGAAATGGACGTCTACTTTGGCGACACCCCCCGCCGGGCCTACTCCGAACTGGCCGCCAAACTGCAGACCCTCCTGGAACTGCCCCTCTTCCGCATCGTCTTCGGCCGGACAAACGGCACCTGGAACGTAAAACGAGTCCAGGTCCTCTCCTTCACCGCAATCCCGGCCGACCGGATAGACCTGGTAGGCCGCTTTGCCGCCAGGTTCTTCCAGCGCAAACGCTTCAACCGCCCCCGGATCAAACACTACCACTACGACCTGGCGATCCTGGTAAACCCCACGGAGAAAACCGCCCCCTCATCACCGGCGGCCATAGCGAAATTCAGGGAAGCGGGAGAACGAGTCGGCCTGTACGTGGAACTCATCACCAAACAGGACTACAACCGCATCAACGAGTACGACGCCCTCTTTATCCGCGAAACCACCGCCGTAGAAAACCACACCTACACCTTCGCCCGCCGGGCCTACACCGAAGGACTCATCGTTATCGACGACCCCTGGTCCATCCTGCGCTGCTCCAACAAGATGTTCCTCTACGAACGCCTCGCCCGGGCTCGGGTCGACCAGCCCCGCTCGTGGATCCTCGTCAAAGGCAAAATACCCGACGCCCGCCTGCGAAAACTCACCTTTCCCCTGGTCCTCAAACTGCCCGAAAGCAGCTTCTCCCTGGGCGTCTACCGCGTCGACACCGTAGAAGAACTCAACACCCGCCTGAAAACCATGTTCAAGACTGTAGAAGTCGTCATCGCCCAGGAGTTCGTCCGCACCGAATACGACTGGCGCATCGGCGTCCTGGACAACGCCCCCCTCTTCGCCTGCAAATACCACATGGCCGCCGGACACTGGCAGATCTACAACTGGAAAAACGACGAAAACGACGACGCCTTTTCCGGAAACGCCGAAACCTTCCCCATCAGCCAAGTCCCCACCCACATCATCCAGGCCGCCCTCAGAGCCGCCGCCTGCGTCGGCAACGGCCTCTACGGCGTCGACCTCAAAGACATCCGCGGCCGCGCCCACGTCATAGAAGTCAACGACAACCCCAACATCGACACCGGCATCGAAGACGCCGTCCTCCACGACGAACTCTACACCCGCATCATGACCTCCTTCCTCAACCGCATCGAACAGGAACGCCTCACCCCCCGCTTCGTCAGCTGAGTAAATCAAATCATTTCTTGTATTGAACTTACGTTCTGCCTACGGCGGACAAAGTCCGCCGCGCCTTTGTCCCGTTCTGCCCTGCTGTGTACCGGCTCGGGGGGCGGCCGGCCGGCGGCTCAACCGCCACCAAACACCATTTACAGCGGGCGTAACCGTACCCGTCACCACCCGCCCGGCTGAACGACAACCCGCTTGCTGATCCGAGGCGAACCGTAGACTACCGCCGTCACACCGCCGCGACGCACCATGTGGTCCACAAAAGTCGTCGGAGCCCGGTCAAACAGCACCGTTTCCGCACCGGTAGTCGTATCTATGAGCCTGTTGTAGACCAGGAGAAACCGCCCATCCCAGGACACCGAGCGAAACAACCGCTGCGTCCGGGCCGTCAAGCGCCGGGTAACATCGTAGGTCCCCCGTTTCAGAGTGTACCGGAACCGCTCGCCGTCAGACCGCGTCACGAAAAGAAAAATCGAACGCGTCCTGTTTTCCTTCGTCCCCGCCGCCTGAAACCGCACCACCACCGACTCATCGACACCCGCCATCATGGCCATTCCCATCATCCCCGTCGTTTCTGCCGTCCCACTGCCTGGGTTCACCGTGAACGACACATTCCACTGCAGATCATCCCCCAGAATTACCTTGACGAGACCGTCATCATCGGGATCGTCGAATCCAACAGACTGCTCACGAAAATCAGTCAGTATCGGAAACACCCGCAGAGCCGCCGCAAACTCACTGCTTTCCCGTTCCAGCCAGCCTACCTCCGTTCCCGCACCGTTCGTTCCGTCTCCGCCGCGTACGACCCGAATGCGCGTCACATCTTTCCCATCCAGATCGCTCCGCCCGGCGTCTCGGCGATCTACGTAAAACAGCGCTACCGCTGGTTTCTCCAAACCTTCCGCGCCCAGAACTCCAGCTAAACCACTCGGTGCTCCCAGAATCGCCGTCGCCACCAGCTGGTCCCGTTCGTATTCCATCCGCACCCGCGTTCCCGCCGCCAAGTCCGCCCGATCAAGCCCCACCGCACCGTGAAACTCGATGTGCTCCTCCGGCCGCACCGACCAGCATCCACCCAACAGCGCTGCAGAAACACCCACTACCCCGATCAATCTCCAAATTCGCATACACCAATAGTACTAGTACCACCCCGGCCTGGGTACTGGTTGCCGCCGGACCGATGCGATACATTGACAAACGGTGTCACTAATAACCCGGTCCGGCGGGCGGACCCTCCTGTTCATCGGTATGCTTCTCTTTTCATCGGCCGCCATTTTCGGGCAGAACGTCCGCCCGGCCTGGCTCGACCAACGGGCAGAAGTGCTGCTCCCGGTGGGGTACAACCGCAACCGGAAGTACCCCGTGTTCGTCGTTCTCCCACCCACCGGAGCCCGAGCAACCCAGGTAGTCCGCCGGTACGGCCTCGATCCGCAGCGGCAGAAGACCTTTATCCTTCTTTTGCCCAAAGGGGCGCCAACCCGGGCCGACTACCTCCCGGACTTTCTGAGCTTCGTCGACTGGTATGAACAGCGGCTGCTGGCCGACATCGACCACGTACTGGAAAATTACTCCGCCGACCCGAACCGGGTGTACTTAGGCGGCTATTCCCTGGGAGGAGACCTGAGCTGGGCCCTTTCCGTCCGCAACCCCGACCGTTTCGCCGGCGCCGTCATCGGCGGGTCCCGGACGTCCCACCCCGTAGAAGACGAGGACCTGCTCGTCATGAAACAGCGCGGTTTCCGAGCCGGTTTTCTCATGGGCAGCCGGGACGACCCCCTGCGGTACCGGGGAATCAACGTCGCCCGGCAGCGTCTGGAAGCTGCGGGGGTCGAACACACCTACAAGGAGTACCCCGCTGCCCACGTTATCCCGCCGATCTCCCTCTTCCAGGACACCATCCTGTACGTGACCGACGTGGCCTCACTACCCCAACCGGGTCCCGCCGGGCCGGCGGCTAAAAGCGACTACAGTCCCCTGGTATCCCACACCAGCCGCGACCGATTTGCCCTTGGCGCCAGGCTGCCCGCAGACATCGGCCCCGGCGGGTTTTCCGTACCCAACGACACCACCGTAACCGGCCGGATTGAATGGCCCTTTCAGCGACTGTACCTGCGAACCACCGCCGAGTGGGGCTCAACCGAAACCACCTCCGATACCCGTAACAGCAGCCTCCGGCAGGATATGCTCGTCGCCTACGGCGACGGCCGCCACTTCTGGGGCGCCGGGATCGGCGGGGACTGGATTCGCACCATCACCGGCGGCAGCGCCTACCGCACCTTTGACCTCCTCCTGATGCACGGCCGGCGCAACCCCTGGATCGTCCCCGCCGGAACCGCAGATCCCGACCGGGTGGACTCCCTCCTCGTCCTGCGGTACACCCTTCCCGCCGGCATCGGCGGCGGCATCGCCCCGGAACAGCTCTTCAACCTCCGGGCAGAGTACCTCCTGAGAATCGGCGATCTTTTTGTAGTTGACCTGAGTGCCGGTTCTTACACCGTCCAGAACCACCCGGTCGCCGCCGCCGCCGACCTCTCAGATGCTCTGGACCACCGCCTGGAATGGCACGCCCGAGTCGGACTCAGAGCGCCGTCCCCCTTTCTGTGGCGAGTCGGCTACCAGGGCACCAGGGAACAGCCCCTCCCCGACGGTGATCCATCCCTTCGGGGCACCTGGACCGTCTCCCTGGAGTACAGTTACTGATCCACCCCCCTGTATTTAGACCGCATTTAGACCCCGCAACATTGAACCGGCAGACGTCGCGGTAGTAAACTGAGTGAGGGGAGTGACCTGTGCCGACTGTACTTTTTTTGAAGGGGTGGCGATTCTTCTTCTACTCAAACGAAGGAAACGAACCGCCACATATTCACGTTTCAAAAGCCGAAGCCGAGGGGAAGTTCTGGCTCGATCAGGAAAGATACGATGTCCCTTCCGCGTTTACACACAACATTTCCCAAGCCGATCTGAGGTTCATACGGAAAACGCTACTCGACCATTTCGATGAATTTCTTGAAGCATGGAATGACGTACAGGGAGGGAGGATAGGATAATGATAGAGACTCAACGCGAAATCAGGATAGTGTCTGCAGACACTGACCAGCTTATACTTGAAATAGACGGAAAGAAGATCTCTGCAAAATGGAAAGAGCTTTCGACTCGACTTGCTGAGGCGCCGCAGATGACCCGTGAGGTAATCGAGATCAGTCCGACCGGTTACGGACTGCACTGGCCCCTCATTGACGAAGATCTTTCGATCGACGGAATTCTCAGAGATTTCTCCTGAGACGGTGCAGCTTGCGGTGAGATATCCTCAATCATCCTTAAACATCCTCAAACATACCGACCGCGCGGTTTTTCCGGACGGCGTTCCAGGGAAACACACGGCCGTTCATGGCGATGTACACACCAGGGGTTACGAGCTGTACGGCGCCGACGGCGCAACCCAGGTTGAAGATGGCGTCTGAGTTGGCAACGGCGTAAGGTACCATGGCGCCGGTCAGGACAATACGCTTGGACAGGGCGGCTTTACCGAGAATCGCCGCCGTTTCAACCATGGTATCGGTCCCATGAATGATGACGATCTCGTCTTCCGGGGCTTTTTTACAGGATTCGAGTATGGCCTGTCGGTTGGCCGGCTTCATGTCCAGACTGTCGATGAGCTGGCTGATCTCCAGGTTGACCGGTGTGGTCATACGGACCTGCCGGAGTATCTCCGGCAGGTGAGTGTTCTTGAATGTCAGGGTTCCGTGGATTTCGTCGTAGTATTTGTCGAAAGTCCCACCGGTGATGATGATGCGAATTGCCACGTCCTAATCCGTCAGCCGCCGCGCTGTGAGCCTCTAGCGGTCCGGGGTGATGTACTTGCTACACTCTTTTGTCCATGGCCGCCACTGGAAGAATCCCGGAGAAACCGGGAGCCGTCCCGTTTGTGGGGTCGCGAGACCGCCTCGTTGTGTTTGGTGTCGGCCGGGTCCTCATCCTCGGTTTCGGAGGCCTCAGCAGCCCGGGCTTCGGCCGCTTCCTTTAGAGCTTTGGCTTCGGCGGCGCGGTCCTCTTCATAGTGGCAGTACTTGTATTTCTTGCCGCTTCCGCAGTGGCACGGATCGTTTCGTCCAAGTTTCATGCTGTATCCTCCGTAGGCAGATTACACCTGGAAAGGACTGCGGGCAATAGGCGCATGCCGAGGTATCTACAAGGCTGTTGATAATTCGCTCGTATATTGGGTCGACTCCGGGATTTAGAGCGGAGAAAACCCGTTTTCCAGTGCAAGTCACGGAGATACAACGAGTAAGACCGAAAAAACAACACTCTTCTGAATACCTCATGAACCATCTCTGTGGTATTCTCTGTACTTATGGTGCGAAAGGTAGGTCGGTCAAAACTGACGGTACGAAACGTGTTGCTACTTACAACAGTTGTGTCCATTCTGCCTGCCCTGTTTGTCATTGTGGTGACGGGGCTGGAATACGGCCGATCTCTGGAAGAAGGGGTGCAACAGGAAGCACGCCGGCAGGTAGAAGGCATTGCGGAGATTCAGAAACGGTCGACGGAGATGCTGATCAGGATGCTGGATACCGTGGCCCATCTACCGGCTTTTATGGAAGGGCGTAAGGAAGAACAGCTGGCGTTCATGGAGATTTTTCTGGAGCGGAATCCCCAGTTTCTCAACATGAACGTCACGGATATGGCAGGGATTGTTACAGTATCGCCGGGCCTTGCCGCAGGAACCGATCTGTCGGACCGGCGGCATATTCAGGAGGTACTGCGGACGGGGTATCCGGCGGTAGGAGAGTACATCCTGGCTCGAATCGGTGATATTCCGTCGTTTTCTTATTCTTTTCCTATCCGTGATCGTAACGAGGTTATGACCGGTGTGCTGAGTGTCGTCTATCCTCTCGTTGGTTATGGTGAGGTCTTTAACCGGCTTGAGCTACCGGAGGGGTCAATATTAGGTGTGACCGACTGGCAGGGGATTCGGTTGTACTACTATCCTGAGGCGGAGACAAATCCTCTGGGAGTCCCGATCAAGGGTGATGTCTGGGCGGCCATTTCGTCGGATGACGACGGGGGCGGGGTAATCAGGACGACCGGGTCCGATGGGACCGGTCGGTACTACGCGTATCGGAGTTTGGTGTTTGGGGAGGATGAGGAGCTGTACCGGGCGGTTGTGATCGGTTTTCCCGAGCGGCTGGTTACCGGGCCGGCCCGGGTGGTGTTGTACCGGAACACGCTGCTGCTGCTGGTTGCCGTCGGGGTGGCCATGGTGGCGACGGTGGGTCTGGGCCGACTGATTTTTACGCGTCACGTTAGCCGGCTGGTCCGGACCGCCAAGGCGATTGCCGAGGGTGATCTGGACGCCAGAACAGGGTTTGGCGCCGGTGTTGCCGAGGTCGATTTGATCGGTGCGGCAATTGACAACCTGGCCGAGCGACTCACGGAGCGTACGGCAGAGCGGGTCCGAGAAAAGGAACAGTTGGCCCGGTCGTTACGGGAAAAGGAATTGCTCCTGAAAGAAATACACCACCGAGTAAAGAACAACATGCAGATGATTCTCAGCATCGTCCACCTGCAGCAGAACTTTGTGGAAAGTGCGGATAGTGCCGATAGTGCCGATCCCACGGCTATCGAGACATTTTGCCGGGACCTGGAGACCCGGATTGCCGCTATTGCCGGGGTGCATGAGATGCTCTACCAGTCACCGGATCTCTCCACTATTGAAATGCAGCTGTTCATGGAAAATCTTGTGCATCTGGTGGCCTACCGACACAACGCCCCGGAGGTGATCATCCGTGCCGAGGATATCGCGTTGCGTATTGAGACGGCGGTGCCGCTGTCACTTATTACAGCAGAGTTGCTGGTCAATGCCGGGAAATACGCCGCAGCCAGTTCGCCCTGTACGGTTGAGGTGAATTTGGTACGACGGGGTGATCGGCTTGTGCTGTCTGTTGACGACAACGGCCCCGGTTTTCCTGAAGGGTTTGACGTGGACGGCGGCAAGGGACTTGGATTTAGTCTCATCTCGGCTTTGGCGAGTCAGCTGAA
>JBAYPC010000122.1:0-7623 GCA_041677905.1 Alkalispirochaeta sp.
GAACCAGGTGGTATTCTGACGGTAGAACTGACTCTCGATGGAGTCGGCAACCTCCCGGTGGCGGACTTCCCTGCAATTACTGTGGAAGGGTTGGTAGAGACGGAACGGAGCGAGACAGGACACGTCCTTCCCGACCGGGACGAGTTGAAGGGGTATCGGGGAAGCCGGACCCGGGTTATAACGTATGAGGCGGAACAGGGCAGCACCGAAGCAGAGGTTATCGTCGGAGCGTACGCGTATTACGATCCCTATCGGAGAGAAACCGCCCGAATCGCCTCCTCCTATTATGAAGTAGACGTCATCGGCGAGGGAGCATTGGGGTCGGACGAAACCAGCATCCCCGAATTACCGCTTTTAAGTGTCGCCGACCTTTCCGGACCGTGGTGGTACCGGTTAAAGCAGACGACGTGGATATACTACCTTTTCATCCTCGGGCCGGTGCTTTTTGGAATAACCGCGTTATGGTCGGTACGACGGAAGGCAAAAAGAGAACCCCGCCGGCGAGGACCGGGAATGCTGGTCGGCCTAGTACCAATTCTTCTCGGTGCAGCACTGTTCCCTCCGGTGAACTGGGAGCGCCTTGAGAATGCCCGAAGGTTAATAGATGAAAATCGGCCCGCCGTTGCGGCGGTACTGTACGACCTGGAAATCGATCAGAATGACTGGCATGGAGGACTGCACTACAACCGAGGGGTTCTGAGCCTCCGACTGGACCGGCCGGTTCTTTCAATGTACCACTTGCGCCGGGCGGTACGGTTGGCACCGGAGCGTAGAGACTTCCGGACGGCTCTGGCGGCGGCCGAAACCTGGTTTGGACTGGAAGAACAGCTTCCAATGCCGCGCTACATCCGTCCCGACATTTTTATCGTTGGACTGATCGTCCTCTGGACCGTCTTCTGGGTAATGCTCTTTTTTCGTAAACGCCTTAGAACGACTCTCAGCCTTGTGGCGATAGGAATGGTGATGGTCGTTCTGGTGGGGGGGGCTGTCTGGTCATGGAATCTGGACCGACAACGGGATGGAGTCATAACCGAGGTCGTTCATCTGCGTCGTATCCCCGATGCCGGAGCCGTTCCCTGGGTTCGTCTTGGTGCCGCCCATGCAGTCCGAATTGAGCTGGAGTACGAAGACTTCTACCTCGTTCGTACTCAGACGGGAATAAATGGCTGGGTTCCTCGTAATACGGTTCGTACCCAAAAAGAGTAGAGTAGTGGCCGGATCGATGGAAGATTTCCTGAAGCGATACCCACCTCCCCCAAAACCCGATACCGATCGAGAAGGTGTGGGCTCTGCTAAAAAGGAGAGTCGTTTGTCACCGGCAAAGATGCCCGTTGAGGCGACCATCGACCTGCACGGATACACGGTTGCCGACGCCCGACTCGTACTGGATCGTTTTGTGCGAACAGCATCCCGCCGGGGATTCCATAAGATCGTGGTCGTTCACGGTAAAGGCCGGTCGCCGGGGAAGATTTCACCCTTGAGAAAAATGGTACGAGAATATCTGGAAACAAATCCCACCATCGGAGCCACAGGAACGCCCGACGTCAAGGACGGGGGTCATGGCGCGACGTGGGCGATATTACGTCAGCGTTCGCGATAGATGATACGGCCTCGGGTCAGGTCGTATGGAGACAGCGCAACCTTGACTCGGTCACCGGGAACAATTCTGATATAGTGCTTCCGCATCTTGCCGGAAAGGTGGGTAAGAATGACGTGGCCGTTCTTTAGTTCCACCCGGAACATCGTGTTAGGAAGTGATTCCTTAACCACACCTTCTACTTCAATTGCCTCTTCTTTTGCCACAAATCCTCCTTGTAAAGTGTGTAGATATGCTATGTCGCATAGATGCTCTCTGTCAATGTGTATAAATCTTCCGAAAAGCCTTGACATTTTTGTTATTTCGCCTAAATTTCATTGAACTTTTCGGCACCGTGAGGGGGACATTGTGGACAACGAATTTCAGGAGAAAATGAAAAACCGTCTTGAAGAGATGAAGGCCAATATCCTCAGGCAGCTTGTAGCAGATGACGAAGAATTTCGTGCAATGGCAGGATCCAGTGACACCAAAGACCTTGTTGATGTCGCCAGTGCAGATGTTGATAAAAAAATTCTCAGTGCTCTGGGGGCGCAGGAACTCAAGAAACTGCGTCTTATCGAGTCTGCGTTGGTCCGTATTGAAAGTGGAAAATACGGAATCTGTCTGAAAAGCGGTCTGGAGATTCCCCGGGAACGCCTTGAGGCCATTCCGTACGCCCTCTACCGGGTAGAACATCAGAACGAGTTAGACCGGAAAAACCGCTAATTTCCGACCGCATATGTGCCGATACTGAAGAGTGGAGGCACGTACATGGAAGGGAATTCCATACAGATACCGACTAACGCGACAATTCCCATCACAGATCTTGTACGGGCCAGGCTCTCGGAAGGGCGGGTGGCTATGCCCGTCAGAGGTTCAGCCTATGCACGGTTGGAACACATCAATGCGGTTCCGTCTCTACCGGGTGACGGAGGGTACTCGATCACCCGTTTGCAGGCGATCGACGCGCTTTTGACCCGTATGGTCAACTCTCAGGTAGAGCTCACGCCGGATATAGCGAAAGACCCGGTAGAGTATCAGGAAGCGGTCCTGGAAGAAGCGGCGCGTCTGATTGCCCGGGATATCGAGACCGGCGGATTCCGTTACGGCGTGTTTTCTGAAGGATTCCTGCTTGATATGACCGCCTGAGGCGGGAACCCGGTCATATCGTGGCGCCATCACTCATCATCGGGTTGTTCATCACTTCACGTTCAACAGAGCTCAAGGGGCCGTGGCCGGGAAAAATTCTGGTCTGTTGGGGAAGGGTAAAGAGCCGTTCCATGATAGATTTCTCGAGAGCTTCGGAGTCGCCCGACGGAAAGTCGGTCCGTCCGATTGTGTTAAAAAAGAGGGTATCGCCGGTAAAAACGGCTGATCGAGGTTCGCTGTAAAAACAGCTGCTGCCCGGGCTGTGCCCCGGGGTATGCATGACCGTAATGTCTGAATCCAAAATCGATTCACCTTCCGTGTAGTAGAACTCCGGTTCCGGAATAGAGGTGCTGAAGGTTCGAAACGCGTTAACGCCTGGTTCGCCGAAAGATTCAAAAAACGTGCGGTTTGTTTCGGCCGCGCCGCTTCCAAGAAACGCAGCGTCATCCTGGTGAATCCCGACCGCCACGTGGTGGTCACGACCGATGTAATGATCGACAATACCCCGGGTGGCGGAGGTGTGGTCTAAATGACCATGGGTAAAGACAATGGCAAGGGGAAAGAGGTTCATCGCTTCCAGACGCCGGATGATGGTTTCACTTTCATCACCAGGATCAATAACAATACACTCTTTTTTACCGGTGGAAACGATATACGCGTTTGTGTACAGTGAACCGACAATTACTCGATCTATTAGCATTTGCCACAGGATAGCGGAGAAACCGAAGATCAGCAACATGCCATACCAACGAGGGGATCAACAACAATGAGACTGGACAACCAGATCATCTTGGGACTTTTACCGGCGCTGGTATTTTTTTTGGTGGTACCTCTGGTGGGAGCATTCTCAGTCCGCCACAGGTGGCGTCTCTTCCGAAAGCAGGTAATGCAGGCCTACAACTTTCCCGTCCTGGACTATTCACGGGCGCACCGAAACGATCCATCGCGGTTCATATCCGTCGGAGCAGATTCCGGCCGAATGAGAGAAGGGGCGGCTTTTTTCGGTCGTCTGGAAGGTATCCAGGGAGAGACGGGGGTCTGGCTCGGTTCCCAGGGGATATCGGTGATGTTGGACCTCAGTCGCGCGCCTATATTCATGCTGCCCCAAACGGCCAAGCTGGACGGAACGCTTCCTGATACAACACCGCGGGTGGTGATGTGGAAAGAGATGAGTGCGTTGGTGGAAGGAAGTCGTTTTTTTGTTGCCGGAGAGTTGCAACGAATGGGGAGCGATTTGACGTTCTCCTCCTGGATCGACGGAACAGAACCTCCTCTGGTGATCATGTACGACTGTCCCGATTCAGTTGTACTCGACCGGGCGATATGGACCGGCCGACAGCGCAATGAGTACTGGAACCATATCACCCCGGTTTCGCTGATCGTCGGATTTCTAGGCCAGCTGCTCTGGGTGATGCGCATTTTTGAACAGAGCAGACTCTACGCCCTGATAGGTGTGGTGATCGCCCTCATCCCCGTCCTCCCGCTGCTTCCTCCGGGAGTTCTTGGATATTACGTCTACCGTAAGATGTGGCGCCGCGCACGGCGCATCCGGGCTACCCGTGATATTGTTGCTCTTCGGGGGTTGCGGTCCGATAAAACAACGGAATCCCTCTGGGGGCACAGTTCCCTGCAGCGTTACAACACCGGCGCATCGGCACGGGAAATCCTGGCGGTGGTGCTGTTGATTTCTGGTATGGCGGTCAACGCATACATTGCCGCGTTGATCCTGGCCATACTGCTGCGGTAACCACAAGGCTCCGGCAACCAGAGCTTTACCAGGTTCCCGGTGCTATTAGTCTTTTTTGGTCCGGGCAAAGTTGACCGTCAACTTGCGGCCGCGAAAATCAAACCCGTCATATGCGGCGATGATCTTGTCGGCAACAGTCTGTTCCACTTCAACAAATGAGTAGTTGTCCAATATCTTGATCTGTCCGATGTCGTCACCATCAACACCGTCAAGTTCGGCAAAGAGGGCGACAAAGTCTTTTGGATAGACCCGCCGGTTCTTGCCGACGCTGACAAAAAGTGTCTGCCGGTCTTCCGGGGCAACATTTCCGATTACAGGTTCTTCTTTCTTGCTGCGCGTCTTTCTGGGTCTGCGTTCGGTATTTCCGTCGACAAACTGTTTTACCAGGTATGCCGTAAAATACGACCGCGAAAATATCGAGACATTTTTCTTGATGAACTTTTTGTATTCGTTCATCTCATGGGGATCCTCTTCCTCGTGAATGCGACGGACGAGTTCCGCTACTTTTTCCTTTAGACCGTTGGGATCATCGATATATCGGTCGCCTGATCGTGCCATAGTATTGCTCCCTTCCTGTTGTAGTACAGATGTCCGGCGAAGATCACTCCTTCGCCATCGGCGAACTGGAATACGTTCCATGACGTCCGGTGACGGTTCGTGCTCACAGATCAGAATGACCTGAGGCAGTTGTTCCGACTTCGAAAGAATGAACCCGACGTCCGCCGAAAAGCTCAGTGTATCACGGGGCGGCACATGCGTCACGATAGTTTCCAGGCCCGAAAGGTCGATATCTCCCCGTCGAAGCAAGTCAATAACCTGGGCGGGAGATACCGTCCACACCGGTGATGTTCCGACAGGCCGGGGCTGATCGTGTCCTTTGGCAGCCGGATCCGGCGTAGGCGGATACAGTTCCAGGACAACCGGCCCGTTTGCTATCCGTCTTGTTTCCGGCTGCCGTCGGTCCTTTAGCATTCGCCCAAAAAGATCATCCGGCAGAGTTTTGGGGAAACCGGACCCGACAAGTACTATTCCGGACTTTCGACGGAAGAACCAGCCTGGAAAATTTATGGCGCGGCTTCCGCGTCGTGTTACACTGTTCACCGGGTGCATCCTAAAAACGTGGTCGTCCTTTGTCAAGAATTGGCGGATCGAGTCGATATGTCTCCTATGAAGCAGATAAGGCAGACCTTTGCCCTGGTCCTGGTTACCACTTTGTTTTTTGGTTTTCTTGGACAAAACGGGCCGGTACGGATTTCCGCACAATCTCGTCAATTTGTGCACCGGTATCGTCCTGGAGAGGAGTACCGTATCGTCGGGGTCAACCGGCAGCAACTGTCTGTTGACGGCAAGGCAGCGGGTGAGGCAGAAGTACTCACCCGAGTTCTGATTTCTGTAGTGGACGTTTATAGCCCGGCCGGTGATACCGCCGGCAACAAGCCGGTCGGTAAGCTGCGGGCTACCTACCAGGTCTCTGAAGAATCAGGTGTCTCTGAAGGTTCACAAGGAGGCGCCGGTGCATTTCAACTGGAACGGGAATACGAAGTAGAGCTGGAACAGGACGCCCAGGGGCGGCAGACGGTTCCCCCTGGTTCATTTGTTCCACAGGTCCGGGACGTTCCGGTCTTTCCCGATCGACCTCTTTCCCCGGGCGACAGCTGGACCGCCCCGGCTTTCGAGGTCTATGACTTCCGGGAGGGTATTGGGGTCGAAAAACCGGTGGTCATTCCGGTTGATGTACAGTACACCTACGTCGGTACGAAAGAGTTTGAGGGCAGGACCTACGACACCATTTCGATCCGCTACAACCTCTTTTACCGTCCCCCTCCGGTCAGGCCGGAAGCAGAAGAAATACGGCTGATTACTGCGCGGTTTTCCCAGGAGCTGCTCTGGGACTACTTCGCAGGCCGCGCCCATTACTACCAGGAAACGTACAATCTCTTTATACAGCTGGCCGACGGCACCCGCACCGACTACCGCGGTACCGCCGACGGTAAAGTTGTCTCCGCACCACCTCTGGACCGTGGACGTCTGCAAGAAGAAATTGAACGGGCGATAACGGACGACGGAATAGGCGATGCAACCGTCCGGTCCGACGAAGACGGTGTTACCGTATCTCTGGAAGACATCCGATTTGCCCCGGACTCGGCAGTGCTTCTGGAACGGGAGAAACGAAAACTCCAATGGCTTGCGGAGATTCTCAATCGGTATCCCCACCGGGATATTCTGGTGGCGGGACACACCGCACTGGCCGGTACGGAAGTGGGGCGTCAAGTCCTGAGTGAACAGCGGGCGGCGTCGGTTGCGGAGTACCTTATCGATCTGGGGGCCCGTCGGCGGGAGAACGTCATGGTTCGGGGATATGGCGCGCGACGCCCGGTAGCCGACAACAGCACCGAGGCTGGCCGCCGCCGCAACCGTCGCGTCGAGATTACCATACTGGAGAACTGAGGCACCCGCGGGACCGCCCGCCGGGATTCGGTTGCAGTTGTGGAAGTTCTTTTCTCCAGGGTGTACATTACCAGGGTGTACACTCCCAGGGTGAGTACGGCACCCTTCCGAACACTGTGTCTGGTGACCCTGTCCGCGATTGCAGCTCTGCTGAGCTTCGGCTGTTCCAACGGACCCTTTTCTTCCCAGTCTGCGGATGTCCCGGCAGTGGTGTCGGTGAATCCTAATGACCCGTTTTTTACCCACGGGGATGACCCACAGTGGTATCTCGAAACCATTAACGCCCCCGGCGCGTGGGGTCTCTACGAGTCACTGTGGGGTGTGTCCTACGCCGCCGGGGATCTGCAGCAGGTTGTTGTGTCGGTCATAGACGGCGGGATCGTCTCGGGCCATGAAGACCTGGCGCCGGTGTTGTCCGACGATGGGATATTCCTGGTGGGCGGGGCTTCTATTCCCATTCCCCGAGGACAGGACCCGTCAATGGACAGTAATTACCACGGAACTCATGTAAGCGGCCTCATTGCTGCCCGGGGGGGGAACGGTCTGGGAATAGCCGGGGCGGTGTACAACGGCTGGCCGGGACCGATGTTTCTTGTCCGTCCGGTTATCGCTTTGCAATACGAAGAGGGGTATCCGGTAGATATCGCAACGGCAATCCTCTATTCGGCGGGACTGGAAAACGGTACCGGATACGTGCCGTCCC
>JBAYPC010000123.1:0-7609 GCA_041677905.1 Alkalispirochaeta sp.
AATTCGATTCCCGTTTTTGGAACCGAACCGGCGTCCGAAAACCGGATTCGAAGTTGTTGCATCTCGACGCCAGGTATCCGGTTTTACTGCAAACCCGTAACCCTCGTCCGGTGCCGGGAAATCAGGGGAGAAATTCGTTTCTCTGGTCGGGTTGATGGGAAATGGTTGTGCGAGATGACTTCGACGTTTATTATCAAGGAGTTACGAGGAGCGCGGGCTTTGAGACTGTTTTGCGGTAGGTCGTCGTTCCCTCCATCTTTCCCCTCCCTCTTCTCTTCTTCTTTTTTATTGAACTCCGTTCTGCCGAGTCCCCACCGTCCTGCCCGGCAGAACACCGGCTCGGCCGGAGTTGTCATCAGGCCCAGCCGATCACCACACCCGGAAGTCCCCTTGATTTTTTCTTTTCAACGCTTTATTTTAGGATATACACTAAGAGTAAAATAAATACGTCGCGGCCCTCGATCATGGCCTGCGCATGCTGGAAGAAGGGCTTCCACTGTCTCTCCGGCTGTTCCGGGATATCCACCGCGTGCTGCTGCGCAAAGGCCGGGGAAGCGGACAGACCCCCGGTGAGTTTCGACACAGCCAGAACTGGATCGGCGGCACCCGGCCGGGCAACGCCGCATTCGTACCACCACCCGCCGACGAGGTGTTGGACTGCATGGCCAAGTTGGAGCTCTTCCTCCACGACCAACCGGAACCGACCCCGGTACTCCTCAAGGCGGCGCTGGTCCATGTCCAGTTTGAGACGATCCACCCGTTTCTGGACGGTAATGGCCGTGTGGGACGTCTGCTGATCGCGCTGCTGTTGTACGAACAGAAAGTGCTGCGGAAGCCGATGCTCTTTCTGAGCCTCTACTTCAAGACGCACCGCCAGTATTACTACGAGTTGCTCAACAATGTGCGCATAACCGGAGACTGGGAAGCCTGGCTGGACTTTTTTGCCGATGCGGTTATCGTTACCGCCACCCAGGCTGTGGAAACGGCCCAACGACTCCTGGACCTGTCAAACCGGGACCGCGAAACGATCAGCCGTCTTGGCCGGGCGGCCGCCTCGGCCGCAGAGGTACACCGGGCACTCATGGAGCATCCTATCGCCACCTCAAGGTCTCTGGTGGAGAAGACCGGCATCACCCCGGCCACGGTCAACAAGGCGCTTGGCCACCTGGAGCGGCTCAGCATCGTCAAGGAGCGGACCGCCCAAAAGCGTAACCGCCTCTATTCCTATGGGGAGTACATCCGGATCATGAACGAAGGCACGGAGTTGCCACGCTGATCAGCAGGCAGATGTCACTCTGTTTATTGAGTTCATGCTGAGCGCGTTGCGCGATGCCCTGAGCGAGGCAGTGTCGACCGACCAAGTAACCGACCAAGTAGCGCCATTGGTCCGTGCGATTGGGAACGGCGAGCTCGGCAGCGGCGATTTGATGCTGGTTCTGGGTTTGTCCCACCGTCCGACGTTCCGGAACAACTACCTCAACCCGATTCTTCGTTGCTTTAATAACAAACGTTAATTTTTATTTGACATATGTAATACTCAATGGTACCTTCTATATAGTATTTTTCGTTTATAGGAGCATTTCTCCATGCTACATGCAGAGTACGTGATCATTGGTGGCGGGGTCTCCGGAGTGGGGGCGCTGAAAGCTCTTCGGGAACGTAGTGTCTCTTCGGTAGTTCTTCTGGAAGCTCGAAATCGTCTCGGCTACACCCTGAGCTGGATGTCTTCAGTCCCCCATTCGGCCATGGGCCAGGAATATAATGGGGCCGACGGTGTTTTTACTGACCTCACCGGTGCCGAATTTGCCGAAACTGATCTGGTGCCGATGGTACAGGACGACGCAGTCCGGCTCAAAACGCGGGTGTTTTCCGTCAACCTTGCCGACAGGGTGGTACACACAATCAACGAAACCCGGGAATATGAGGGGATTGAATTTTCTCATCTCTTGGTGGCTCCGGGAGCGGTCCAGGTTCTCTACGGGCGTCATCTGCTTCCCGGCCGGCGAAGCAACCGTCTCTTTACCACATATCAGGCCGGAGAGATGATGGCGAATTACCCTTTTCTTCCAGGAAGGAAGCCGATCGTCTACGGTAGTTCTCCGTATACCGTCGAGACGGTGTACGCTGCGGTCGCCGTTGGGATAGAACCGACTGTGGTTGTACCCGGAGTGATGTCTGGTGAACTCAGGACTCGTTTGCCGGGAGTACCGATCTTTGAGAACGCGGTAATCACGTCGGTACAGGGGGACAGGACGTTCTCCGGTATTGACGTGGACCGAAGGGGTGATCGTGAGAAGATTTCCGGCGACGCTCTCATTATTGACGGCGACTTTGTCCTTGAGCGTCAGTGGAGGGAGCGCCTTGGCGTAGTCTGGGACCTTGACGGCGGTTTTACGCGTATTCCTCACGATCACCCGTTCCGGGATGTGTTTACGGTTATCGGCGATGCAGCCCAACCCGATCCGGTTTTTCTCCGGCAGTTTGAACGAGCGCAAAACATCGTGCGAGAGCTTCAATACAAAAAAAAGGTGTGAAACATGAAAATGGATAATTTAGACCGGATTTTTGATGTGGCGGTAATCGGGGCCGGAGTAATCGGCAGCGGAATTGCATACGAGTTGAGTAAGCGACAGATATCGGTTGCGATCATAGAAAAGGCGGCCGTACCCACCCAGGGGACGTCGAAAGGTAACTCCGGCGTGCTCCACGGGGGCTATGACGACCCTCCGGGGTCGCTGCGGGGAGAGCTGGTCTTAGCCGGCAACCGTCGCTACGACGATTGGGCGGATGAACTGGGCGTCAACATCGTGCGGAACGGTTCGATGGTAGTGGCGTTGTCCGATACGGATGTGGCCTACATCAGAAAGCTCTATGAGCAGGGGATTGCACGGGGTGTAACGGGGCTCGAACTTCTCTCAGGACCGGAGGTGCTGCAGCTTGAACCCAACATAAACCGTGATGTGAAGGGGGGCCTTCGGGCAAAAACGGCGGGAGTGGTGTGTCCGATGACGGTCGTTAACATGTTGTTCAAGAACGCTGTGGCAAACGGTGTGGTTCCGTTTATGAACCACGAGGTGACCGGCTTTGACCTTTCCGACGTAACCGAAGCGACCGGTGTGGTGACCACCCATGGGACGGTGCGTGCCCGGGCGGTGGTGAACGCTGCAGGGGTTCATGGAGACGAAATCTCAAAGATGGCCGGTGTGGGTGGATACCGTATCACTCCGCGGCGGGGTGAGTATATTCTGCTGGAGCCGCACCCCGACTACAACGTGAGCCATGTGATCTTCCCGACACCGACAGAGACAAGCCAAGGTGTTCTCGTGATCGCTACGGCAAGCGGCGATATTCTGATTGGGCCTACGGCGCAGGATATTCCGAAAGATGAGCAGGACAACACCGCGACGACGTTGGAGGGGTTGCACGAAATTCTGAAGAAATCGCGTCGGCTGGTACCGGGAATCAGGACGGAACTGACGATCAAGACGTACGCGGGGAATCGGGCTGAACCGGAGAACGGAGATTTTATTGTACAGCGGTACGAAGAGCCGACCGGATTCATTAACGCCATCGGGATTCGCTCTCCAGGGCTGACGGCGGCACCGGCAATTGCCGATCGTGTGGTGATGTTTGTCCAGGAAGTTGTCGGTGAACGTCCGTTACGGGATGACTACCGATATATCCGCTACACTACCTTTGATCCTGCCCTGGAGGCTATGGAGGATGTCCGCTGGGCTGATACGTTGACTCCAAATCTGGACTCACCCCCCAGCGTTCTTCTGGACTATGGGTGGGAGTTTGGTGTTGGGAGTCAGCTGTACCAGTACACCTGCTTTTCCAACCGTGGTTTGGGGGCCGACCTTGGTACGACGTTTCAGAATGAGCTGATCACCTATCTGCAGAAAAAGGGTCTCTCTTTCGACGAGATTGTCTACCGGGCCGGCCAGCCTCCACAGGTTGTGTCCCATGGCGCACCGTGATCCGGTGTGTTTCGGTGGTTTGGGATGGCGCGGCGCAGAAAGCGTGAGCTTCAATATAAATAAATTAAATAAAATGCAGTTTTTCTGTTATTCCCACTCAATGGTTGCCGGTGGTTTACCCGAGACGTCGTATACAACTCGGCCAATTTGGGGAACCCGGTTGGTGATGGCTGCGGCGATTCCCCGGAGGACATCGGGCTGAAAATCGTAGATGTCGGCGGTCATGCCGTCCCGGGAGACAACTGCCCGCAAGGCGATTACGTCACCGTAGGACCGGCTGTCGCCTGTTACCCCAACGGACTTTATCGGGAGTAATACGGCGAAGGCCTGCCATATTTCGTCGTAGAGACCGGCGTCGCGCAGGGCCTGTATGTAAATGGCATCGGCTTCCCGCAGAAGATCGCACCGTTCGCGGGTCACTTCACCAAGTATACGAACGGCAAGGCCCGGACCGGGAAAGGGATGGCGGTGAACGACCGTATCGGGGAGGCCGAGAAGGCTTCCCAGCCGGCGTACTTCGTCTTTGTAGAGTGCCGCCAGCGGTTCCACGACCATACCGGCGTCCCGTTTTTCTTTGACCAGAGGACTTGCGACGTTGTGGTGGCTCTTGATGCTCGCCCCGTGCCGCCCTACTCCATGGCCGCTTTCGATCAGGTCGGTGTACAGCGTTCCCTGAGCGAGAAGATAGGGGCCCTCAAGTCGATTCTTCACTTCCCGCTCTTGAACGGTGACGAAGAGATCGCCGATTATCCGTCGCTTTTCCTCCGGTTCTGAAATACCGGCCAGGCGGGCGAGAAACTCATCGGCAGCGTCTATGAGGTAGAGATTTTTCGCGCCAAGTGATGCCAGGGCCTTGCCAATCTCATCGGTTTCTCCCTTTCGCATCAGCCCGGTGTCGATGTACATCAGGTGGACCTGGTCGGCCGGCAGGGCGTTCAGAAGGAGGGCGGCCACCACTGAGGAGTCTACGCCCCCGGAAATGAGTAGTAGAACGGGATTGGTGCCGACGCGACGGCGGAGTTCTTCTTCAAGCTGGATTCGGTAGTCTTCCACCGACCACTCTCGACGGGCGCCGCAGATACCAGTGGCAAAGTTGTCCAGAATCAGGGCACCGTGCTGGGTATGGGTCACCTCGGGATGAAACTGAAGGCCTACAAAAGAGATGTGATCCAGGGCGACTACGGCGGGTACGCCGCTTGCAGTACCGGCAATTTCAACGCCCTTTTCAGGCAACCGTTCGATTGCATCCCCGTGGCTCATCCAGGACAGAAAACGTGAACTGATCCCCTTTAGAATGGGATGGTGGGTATAGACCGTGACTGCTGCCGGACCGTACTCCCGACGATCGGACCGTCCGACCCGTCCCCCCCGGGTATGTGTTGTGTACTGGAGCCCATAGCATATCCCCAGTATGGGAACACCGAGGTCAAATACCGCTGCATCCGGCTGGGGCGCATCTGCATCGTGCACCGACGCAGGAGACCCTGAGAGGATGATCCCTTTGACGGTCGGGCTAAACCACTCTGCCGGGGGAATTTCTCCGGATACGATGTCGGCATAGACTCCCCGTTCTCGAATACGGCGACCGATAAGATGGGACGTCTGACTGCCGAAGTCGAGGATGACGATCCTGTCTATGGTGGCGGGATCGTGCCTGTTGGCGGGGTCGTGTCGTTCCGTGGGTTCACGCTTCATCCGGGTCACTCCAGACGGACCGGCGGACTATGGTCTGTTCCCGCTGATACCCCGTCGAAACGATGCTGACGGGCACCCCAACGTAGTTCTCTATGAACTCGATGTACCGGCGGGCGTTTTCCGGTAATGAACCGTAGTCCTTGCAGTCGGCAAGGGACTCTTTCCACCCGGGAAACTTTCGGGTCACCGGTTGGGCCTGTTCCAGAAGGGGGATTGAAGCGGGAAAGTAATCCAGCGTTCGATCATCGGTCTCGTAGGCGACGCACAGGCGAACTTCGTCCAGTTCGTCATACACGTCAAGGTGGGTCAGCGCCAGGCTGTCCACGCTGTTGGTACGGCATGCGTAGCGAAGGGCAACAAGATCCAGGTACCCTACCCGCCGAGGCCGGCCGGTGGTCACGCCGTATTCCCGGCCAATTTCACGGATGTGTTTCTCCAGATCGTCCGTGTCTTCGCCTTCTAGCTCGCTGGGAAAGGGGCCGTTGCCGACACGAGTCGTATACGCCTTGAACACTCCCAGCACGTGGTCGATATCCCGGGGCCCGATACCTCCCCCTACGGCAGCACCGGCGGCGGCGGACGTACCGCTTGATACGTAGGGGTATGTGCCGATATCGATGTCCAACAGCACCCCCTGGGCGCCCTCGAAGAGGACCCGGGACCGTTCCCGGGGCTGCGCGCCGCCTCTATCGGTATGGAGAAAGGAAGCGACGTCTACCGACATCTCCAGAAGACGCGCCGAGTAGCGTTCCAGTAGTGCCCGGTCATCCGGCGCCAACTCTTCGAGGATTTCACTCGATTCGAGATCGACAACTCTGATGCCGTCGCGCTGCGCTTTCCGGGCGTAGGCGATGCCTATGCCGCGGCCGGTCGTACCGATAGGTCGAGACCGTTCCGATTCTCGGGCGATATCCTCCGCCCGGTGGCTCGGCAGCACTAGATGGGCGCGGTCGGAAACAAGAACACGGTCCTTCCAGGAGATACCGGCGTTGCCCAGTTCCTGCAGTTCTGCGAACAGCGCTTCCGGGTCAATGACCATGCCGCTTCCCAGAATGACTTTTGTTTCCGGGTAGATAATACCCGACGGTACCAGATGGAGTTTGTACGTCTTGTCACCGTCGACGATGGTGTGACCGGCGTTGGCCCCACCGGAAAACCGCACCACCAGGTCGGTATCTCTGGAGAGGTAGTCGACTATTTTTCCTTTTCCTTCGTCGCCCCACTGGGCACCAATCACAACAACATTCAAGTTTGTTATCCTCGTGAGTAATTTGTCGGCTGCCGAACCATGGATACATCGTGTACATGGCTTTCCTGCAGTCCTGCAGCGGTAATCTTAACGAAGTTTCGGTACTCCCGCAAATGATCCAGGTCCTGTATACCGCAATACCCCATCCCTTTTCGCAACCCCATCACCAACTGGTGAAGATAGAGTCGGAGTTCACCTTTGTAGGGAACCCTTCCCTCCACACCTTCCGGTACGGCCTCTTCCCCTTCGGCCACATTGTACCGGTCGCCGCCGCCCCGTTTCATTGCCGCCTCAGACCCCATGCCGCGATATGACTTGAATATCCGCCCTTCGTAGAGAAATTCCTTTCCAGGGGCTTCTTTGAGGCCGGCAAATAGACCGCCGATCATGACGACATGGGCTCCCGCGGCGATCGCCTTCGTGATGTCACCGGAGAACTTGATTCCCCCATCAGCGATAACGGGGACGTTGAAACTGCGGGCCACGTCCACGGCATCCATGACGGCAGATAACTGGGGTACTCCTATTCCGGCGACAATGCGGGTGGTACAGATCGAACCGGGTCCGACACCGACTTTTACGATGTCCGCTCCCGCTTCTATGAGACGGCGCGTTCCTTCTCCAGTCGCGACATTTCCTCCGATCACGGTCATATCGGGGGCCTCTTCTTTTATCTGCCGAATGG
>JBAYPC010000124.1:0-7571 GCA_041677905.1 Alkalispirochaeta sp.
ATTCCCAAGGACGGCCCGTCGGCGGGCATTACCATGTTCAGCGCCCTGCTTTCGGCCCTGACGAATCGCGTTGCCCCCAGTGATACGGCGATGACCGGCGAGATAACCCTTACCGGAAGAGTTCTCGCCATAGGCGGGCTTAAAGAAAAAATGCTGGCCGCCCGCCGAAGGGGTATTTCCCGGATTATCCTCCCCGCCGGGAACCGTCACGATATTGATGCGCTGCCGGCAGACGTAAAGAACGGCATGGAAATTCATCCCGTATCGACCGTCGCCGAGGTAGTCAAACTCATCTTTCCCTGAACCGTTTCCCTGACCCCCGTTGTTGCAGAACCGCAACCCTCGCTATACTCCCCTTCTAATGGAGGGTATGCAATGAAATCATTGGTCGGTCGATCCCTGTTAACACTTACAGACTACACGTCAGAAGAAATTAGATATCTGCTTGATCTTTCACATCGGGTAAAAAAAGAGCACCGGGAAGGGATCAGACCGGCGCGGTTTGCCGGGCGTTCCCTGGCAATGATCTTCGAAAAACGGTCCACCAGAACGCGGGCCGCCTTTGAAACCGCTTTTGGCGAAGAGGGGGGCCATCCGGTTTTTCTTTCGGGTCAGGATATCCAGCTTGGCGCTAAAGAGACTATTGAGGATACAGCGCGAGTCCTTGGAAGGATGTTTGACATCATCGAATTTCGGGGGTTTGAACAGCGCGCCGTCGAAGTGCTGGCAGAGTACTCGGGGGTACCTGTCGTCAACGGACTCACCAACATGTTCCATCCAACTCAGGCTCTGGCCGATCTTATGACCATTGAAGAGCACGTGGGTAAACTGGCAGGTGTCCGGAGCGTGTATATCGGGGACGGCCAAAACAACGTCTCAGTCAGTCTGATGCTCGGAGCGGTGATCATGGGTATGGACCACACTGTTATCTGCCCCCCTGAGCGCCAACCCGATCCGAAGTACGTTACTCGGGCCCAGGAATATGCTGAGAAATCCGGCGGATCGGTGGCGGTAAGCCATGACCCGAATACCATCAACCGACAGACCGAAGTTGTGTACACCGACGTCTGGGTGTCCATGGGAGAAGAGTACAGGGCCGAAGAACGGATGGCACCGCTGCGGCCATTCCAGGTGACCGGAGCACTCATGGCTCGGGCTCCCAAGGCTGTCTTCCTTCACTGCCTGCCGGCAGTCCGGGGAAATGAGATGACCGCCGAAGTAATCGACGGGCCGCAGTCACGGGTATTCGACCAGGCGGAAAATCGGAAACACACGATCAAGGCGGTAATGCTTGCAAGCCTGGGTCTGGCATAGTACTATTTTCACCATGAAAATCCGAAGCGTGTTGACCATTCTCATCATCCTCCTTACCGCCGGCCCGGCGGTTTTTGGCCAGGAACGGGAAGGCGAACAAAAAAGCACCTTGTTAGCAGAAACTGTATATATCCAACGGGTGTACCCCCACAGTCAGGGTTACAAGGTTGTCTATAACCGAAGTGATCTTTACCCCGGTGAGGTATACCTTCCCGGTCGTTGGTTTACCCAGGCCAGCGGAAAGGGATCCATCATGTACAACAGCAACCAAAGCGTACCGTACATGACGGTTTTCTATTCTGACGGTGTTTTCAGCCACGTTCGACTATTTGTCCATTCAAATCCTTCCCATCCGACGTGGGGAACCCTTCCCGGTGGAAAAGACCTCTCCCAGGAGTTCGCTGTGGAGACTCTTGATATCGTCTACTGAAAGTTCTTTCGTGGACACTCAACCAGTTGTTCCCGTACCCGCTGATGTCGTTGATTTCATCCATGGACATAGCGGGTTTATCGTAATTGGACACCGCGAACCGGACGCCGACTGTGTAGGCAGCCAGCTTAGTCTCGGCAATGTCCTGCGGCGGATGGGCAAGAAAGTCACAGTTTTCAACCCAGGCCCTTTTGAACGCCAGGAAATCCTCCTGTTTCAGGACCAGTTTGACCGCTACCCGGAGACCGACCATCTCGGGCCGTCCCCGGCGGCCATTATCGTGGACTGTTCCGGTGAAGACCGCATTGGTTCGGCGGCAAAGGTGATAAAAGAACTACCGGTTTTGGTCATTGACCACCACATTAACGGTTCAGCCTATGGGGACGTCCACTTCGTCCGTCCTGAAATACCGGCGGCTACTATACTCGTCACAGCCGTTATCATGGAACTCGGCCAGAAAATTGTCCGGGAAGACGCCTTTCTGCTGTTTCTGGGATTGGTGACCGACACCGGCTTTTTCAGATTTCTGGGTCCCGGAGAACTGACCGCGTTCGCCACGGCGACCGTCCTCTCTAAAGCCGGTGCGTCGCCCCGGGATGTAGACATCCATATCCGAAGCGGCCGTTCGTTTGAAAGCAGGCAGCTCATCAGCCGCATGCTGGACCGGGTCGAACGTCTCCGGGAAGGGCGCATTCTCTTAACATACCAGACACTGGCGGATGAACGTGAGATTGGCGCCAAACGGGACTCCGACGCCCTGTACAGCTTACTTCTATCGGTGGAAGGGGTGGAGGTCATCGCCGTCGTCAAAGAACGGGCAGAGGGCTGTACGGTCAGCTTTAGATCATCCAATGAGATTGACGTGGGAAATCTGGCAACGGAATTCGGCGGCGGCGGTCATCAGAAGGCCTCCGGGGCGTACTACGAAGGTCGGCTGCTGGATTTTCTGGCAATTCTCAGATCACGACTCAATTCACTGCTCTAACCAGGCCAACCAACGGTAATCATCTGTAACCAATTGTAACACGACTCGCACCCAGGAAGGCCGCCACATGTTGGCATGTTCTTTGCTTTGAACAACTGTAGTTCATGGCAAAGGGAGGCATGCACAGTGATTTCCATAAACGACGCATATGACGACTACATCCAGGGAGCAACAGACTGGGAAGCGTTTCTGATCGTCTGTTACGCGTTTATCGCCGATACGGTGGTCAGGCTTTTCAGAGTCTCAATGGAGGATCGGGGTGATACCGTTGCGGAGTTTTATCCAAAGTTGTGTAGAATTGTCGAACGCTATGAAGACAACGGTTCGACCTTTGAAGCCTATCTTACGGTGTGCCTCCGTTTTTTCTGTCGCACCCGAGCGCAGCGCATTCGATCTCTGTACAGGCATGAGGTCCTCATGGAAGACGTAGACACTGTCCTCATCACAGCGGAAACTCCGCCGACCGATTTTTGCACCGAGTTTACTGCCTGCACCGAACCTGACGTCTGCACCAAGGCCAGTGTGTGCGGTCCATCCTTCGCCCTGATAACCAATACCAGAAAAAGTGACACCCTTCGACGACAACTGTTGATCTGTTTTTGCAAGAACCTCCCTCTTCTCGATCAGGATCAGATAAACACCTACACCACCCTGTTGTGCATCCCGCCGCTTCTTGTAAAAAGTCTTGAAGTCTACGTAAGCGACAGACGACAGAACTTTCTCAACCGACGGAACAAGTACACCCTTCAACGAAACCGTCATTTTGCAAAAATGCACACCTACCAGCGCCTCGCCCAGGAAGAACTGAATCCGCGCTCTCGAAAGACCCTCCATGAGCGGAGTGAGTTTCACCGCACGCGATGGCTTTACTACCGCACCCGCCTGCAGAAACAGAACGTCCATCTCAGCAACCGGGAAGTTGGTGTTCTTTTGGGTATCCCGAAAGGTTCGGTCGACTCGGCCATGTCCAACCTGACCCGGTACCTTGAGAAGATACTCCGGCACCGGTAGTCTTTCATCCATGAGAACGTTGATACTGGCATCGAACAACAACCACAAATTCGAAGAGATGCGGGGAATCCTTGCCCACCTGAACGCAGAGATTACCCTGTTGCGCCCGCACGATCTGGGTTTTACCTTCGATGTAGAAGAGCACGGCACAACCTTTGGGGAAAATGCCGCTGCAAAAGCCTGGGGCCTGTACATGCTCATGAAGGGAATCCTAAACCGCGGCGTTTCGGCGTCGGAGCAACCGGAGGAGATCAGAGATCGCCTGCGGAACCGGTTTGGTGATGTACTTCCAGCGGCCATTGCCGATGATTCCGGCATCTGTGTCCACGCCCTGAACAACGCGCCGGGAGTGTATTCGGCCAGGTTTGGTGCGGACACACCGGACCCGCCGACAGACGACGAAGGACGCAACCGTTATCTGCTTAAGGTTCTGGCTGATACGGACGAACGGGGCGCCCATTACGTCTGTAATGCCGTTTTAGTCCGTGACGCCGAACAGTACGTCCAGGCTGAGGCGACGTGGCACGGCTCTGTCCTCCGCCGGCCGATCTTTGGGGAGACGGGGTTTGGGTATGATCCGCTTATCTACCTGGAACCCTACAAGACGTCGGTAGCCCGGATTCCCCAGGCCCAGAAAAACCTGATTTCCCATCGGGCAAAAGCGGTTGGAGCAGTCGTCGCCGCCGTCGGTCTGGCGGGTCATCCGTTTTCTTGACACCTCAACGAAAAGAATCTAGGCTCGCCGTTATGAGTGGAATAATGACACGGGAAGAGCAGGTACCGGGAAACACATGGGACCTGTCGTCTCTGTACAAAGACGAGTTGGATTGGGACAAAGACCTTAACGAGCTGAAATCGTTCGATGAAAAGATCGGGGCATATGAAGGAACACTGGGACGTTCGGCCAAAGGGCTGAGAGAATTCCTCGACCTGACCGTTGAAGTTGGATTACTGGAAGAGCGCCTGGGGTACTACGCCATGCTGCGCCAATCGGAGGACGCCGGAAACAGCGCAAACCAGGTTCGGTACAGCAAGTATATGCAAGTTGCCGCGCGGATATCCGCAGCCATGAGTTTCTTTGCACCGGAACTCCATACAGTTCCCCAGGAAAAACTGGACTCCTTCCTTCAAACCGACGAACTCCAGGAGTACCGGATCAGTCTGCACAAGGTACTGCGATTTCGGCCGCACACACTGAGTCCGGCCGAGGAGAAGCTGCTTGCCATGCAGCAGGAGGCAAATCAGACGGCGTCCCAGAGTTTCCGTGCCCTGGTGGATGTAGATATCGACTTCGGCCGGGTGGATACGCCGGAAGGTCCGAGACACCTGAGCCAATCGAGTTTCGTTTCCCTCCTTGAACACACCGACCGGGACGTTCGCCGGCGTTCTCACACGCAGTTTTACTCCCACTTTGAGAGCCATAAAAACACGCTGACATCACTCTTTACCGGCAACATCAACCTGGACATCTATCTCGCCCGGGCCCGGGGATTCGATTCGGCCCTGGAGGCAAAACTCTTCCCTGACGATGTGCCGACGGCAGTCTACGACAACCTTGTTTCCACCGTCAGGTCCCATCTTCCAACACTTCACCGGTATTACCAGTTGCGAAAGAGGGCATCCGGTCTTACCGATTTTGCCGTCTACGACGCACGGGTACCACTTGTTCCGTCGGTGTCGGAAAAACGAAGTTACGACGAGGCCGTCGAAACGGTGTCAAACGCCCTGAGCCCACTGGGGGACGAGTACGTCCACACCTTAAAGGACGGGTTACTCCGAGGCTGGGTGGACCGCTATGAAAACAAGGGAAAACGTTCAGGAGCTTTTTCAGCGGGTAGCTACCAGGGCAACCCCTATATCCTGATGAACTACAAGGATGATTCGATCAGAGACATGTTCACATTGGCCCATGAGGGCGGGCACAGTATGCATTCCTGGTATTCGGTCCGTTCAAACCCCTTTCAACACTACAACTACACGATTTTTGAAGCAGAAGTTGCCAGTACTTTCAACGAACAGCTCCTGATGCAGCACCTGTTGAAAGAGACAAATTCAGATAAGTTGCGAACCTATCTCATAAGCAAACACCTTGAAGACATGCTGGGCACTCTCTTTCGACAGACGATGTTCGCAGAATACGAACGCACCGTTCACGAATATGTGGAGTCGGGTAATGCCCTTTCCGTCGATTGGCTGCGAGAGCAGTACAGCGCTCTTCTGAACGACTACTTTGGTCCCGATGTTGTCATACCTGAAAATCTCGATCTGGAGGGGTTGCGGATTCCCCATTTTTACCGTTCCTTTTATGTCTACAAGTACGCAACCGGCATCAGTGCCGCCATCGCTCTCGCTCAGCACGTTCTTGAAGGAGGTACCACGGAACGGGAGGCGTACTTCTTATTTCTGCGATCCGGGGGCTCCCGATTCCCCATCGAATCACTGAAACTGGCCGGCGTGGACATGACCAGTTCCGCCCCCGTTGAAGAGGCGATGGGTCTCTTTGCCCGCCGTCTGGACGAGCTGGCGAATGCCCTTTCCGTCCAAGGTCAAGCGTAATTGACGGGTGTAGTTGTTGGACCTGATTAGACACATCTCAGTTGACCAAAACTGAGGTGTCGTGCTATATTCCGAACTCACAGAAAAGCGGCAGTGGCGGAACTGGTAGACGCGCCAGCTTGAGGGGCTGGTGGGCGCAAGCTCGTGGAGGTTCAAGTCCTCTCTGCCGCAATCTTTGCGTTACCCCTACCTTGATATTTTTTATCTCCCATTTTCTACGTCCTGCAGTTTAGTAGACTACCTTGGAGTCTGCCGTTGGTGGGGCCTTTATCTAACGTCGGCAGTACCAGCGGCAGATAGTCTCCAAGAGGACAAAAACTGCAAAAAGGAAGGCTCATGGATTTTCTCTATCACCTGTTTCCTCTGGGTG
Organism: Alkalispirochaeta sp.; assembly: GCA_041677905.1. GTDB lineage: Bacteria > Spirochaetota > Spirochaetia > DSM-27196 > Alkalispirochaetaceae > Alkalispirochaeta. The sequence goes on from JBAYPC010000124.1 coordinate 6,667, forward strand.
CGTTGGACGCACCGCACCATTCCAGCGATCAGTCGGAAGGCCGGCTACACGAGCTGACGCGATGGATTCCGTATCTGAAGGACCTTGGCTGCGACGCGGTACTTATGGGGCCGGTATTCCAGTCGGAGAGTCATGGATACGACGTGGTCGATCCCTACACGGTGGACCGACGCCTGGGAACCAATGCGGATTTAACCGTAGTTGCCCGAGCGTTTCGGGAGGCCGGTATTTCTGTAGTGCTGGACGCCGTTTTCAACCACGTCGGTCGCTCGTTTTTTGCGTTCCAGGACCTCCTGCATCTGGGACGGGAGTCCCGGTATCGGCAGTGGTTTTCCGGTATCGACTTTTCCAAGCCGAGCCCGCTGGGAGACCCCTTTTCATACGACACCTGGGACGGGCACGCATCACTGGTGAAATTGAACCTGGAAAATGACGAAGTCCTTGGCTACCTTCTGAAAGCCGTCAGAAGCTGGATCGACGATTTCGGTATAACCGGCCTGCGCCTTGATGCGGCCGACGTTATCACTCCCTCCTTCTGGCCGCGACTGCGGGACGTCACCGGGCCGGACATGGTCCTCATCGGAGAGATGGTCCATGGAGACTATTCGACGATTGTAGGACCGGACAAACTCAACGGAGCGACAAATTACGAGTGTTACAAAGGTCTCTACTCGTCGTTTAACGACAACAACCTCTTCGAAATAGCGTGGTCTCTGAACCGCCAATCCGGGCCCGACGGCATATACCGCAACGTAAGTCTGCTCAACTTCGCCGATAACCACGACGTCCCCCGGATTGCCTCAACTGTGGTAAACAGCGTACATCTGTATCCGCTGCACATCCTGCTTTTTACAATGCCGGGAATTCCCTCGATCTACTACGGCAGCGAGGTTGGCATTGAAGGG
>JBAYPC010000125.1:0-7537 GCA_041677905.1 Alkalispirochaeta sp.
TGCCACCAAGACCGTGTTTGTTGAATCTGGCGAGGAGATACATGCCGATGCAATACTACTGGCCACCGGGTCGCGTCCCAGAGTACTCCCCGTTCCCGGAAGTGATCTGTCCAATATCTTCCCGTTACGCAGCCTCGGTGATGCGCGACAGCTTCGAAACGCCGCCAAGGACGCCGGCAGGGCTGTCGTCGTCGGCGCAAGTTTCATTGGAACCGAAGTGGCAGCCTCTTTGCGTGCCCAGGGCGTTGAGGTAGACGTGGTCGCTCTGGAAACAGTTCCATTTGAAAAGGTCTTTGGAGAGCGGATAGGCCGTCGATTTCTCGGGATGCACGAAGCCAACGGAGTGAAGTTTCACCTTGGGCGCAGGGTAAAACGATTCGAAGGGGCAGGATCGGTAGAGCGGGTGATTCTGGATGATGACAGCGTTCTTAACGCCGACTTGGTTGTAATCGGGGTCGGGGTGGAGCCGATCGTAGATTATCTTTCAGACTCTTCCGTTGTAGCTGACGGTTCAGTTCAGGTTGACGAGACGCTTCAGGTCGCGCCGGGTGTCTTTGCAGCTGGCGATATTGCCGCTATTCCATTTGAATTCGGTGAGAGGCTTCGAGTTGAACACTGGGCCGTCGCAGAACGACACGGACAACACGCTGCAAGGAATATGCTGGGAGCAGCCCATCCGTACAAGCTGGCACCGTTTTTCTGGACGCGGCAGCTCGGCACGTCATTTAAGTACGTTGGATTTGCCGGTACCTTTGACAAAATCGTATACCATGGTGACGTGGAGGCGGGTAACTTTTTGGCAGGTTACGTTCGGAATGGCAGGGTCATGGCGGTGTCTTCGGTTGGCCGAGGTGACGCAGTGAATCGATTTGGCGAGATGCTTGAAGCGGGGAAAAAGGTCTCACCTGATCAGCTTGAAAAGCTCTGACGCCACAACCAGTGGGTGCCTGAAACTATCGGGTGCCGGGAAGGATATACCGTTCAATAAAGGTGCGGTCCGAATCGGCGAGATCAAGATCCGGCAGCTCCTGTGGAAGGAACCACCCCGTCTCGCTGTGGACCGATAGGGAATCAGGCCGCGCCAGCAACTGTATGGCGTAGCCCACAAGCATGTACCGGGCGGAACCGTTTTCAAACGGGACCGCACCGATTTCTTGCCCAACCTGGATCGGTATACCCAGCTCTTCCTGAATTTCCCGGATCAGACACAGGGGGACATCGCTGTCTCCGGCATCGCATTTGCCACCGGGAAACTCCCATTTCCTGGACTGGGCGCCACCGGCCGTCCGGCGGGCAAGAAAATAGCGACCGTCTTCGAAAGCCACCCCTGCGGTCGTTACTATACGGTCATCGCGAAATATTGTACCCACCACGGTTGCCGATCAGGTGACAGTCACAGAAAAAGAACCCGATGTAAAAAGAAGTGGACTATTCCGACGACAATACCGACCATTCCGAGAGTTGCATTGTGACGGCCAAACAGCCGGTTCAGGGTTTCTGAGGCACTGCTCTGCACCTCGGTGCGCTCCTGGTAGTACTGAAAGGCGAGGGAAAAGCCCATTAGCAGACCTGTCACCGCCGGAAGGAGGTCTCCGACTACCGCGACATCCCCGGGTGACACCGACAACAGTTTCAGGAACCCAACGACAAATGTGATAATACCGAGGGCAAGACGAAAGCCGTTGTGCTGAAAAAGATTGGGGTTGAACACCGAATGCAGGCGCAGACTGGTGTCCATGCGGTCGAAGCCCAGTGCAATACCGGATAGTATGTTAGTCAGGATCGAAAGAAAGTAGATCTGATACATAACTAAAAGATATGCTGTATTTACTATCTGGTCAACGAAGTTTGACCGTATAGCTCCGTTCCTCGACTCCAACCTGGAGTGTGAGAAGCAGGCGATCGTGTGCTATGTCATCTCCAACGTTACTTCCGCGTTCAGATTCTGAAAGGGGAACCGAAAGAACCATGCGGCGCCGCTCCCCTTCCTGTGGCGCCAGGTCCGATACACGGTACTCCCCGGCACGTACCGTCACAATCGGTTGTTTCGGGCGGTCCATTTCATTATTTTTTGGCGATGCCGAAAAAATTCCCGGAGGCCGGTGGTGAACGGTAACGACAACGTCTACCGACGAATCGGTGTATTCCGAATCGATGTCCAGCCGATAGGGCGGAACGGAAACAGTCTCAGAAAGGGGTAGAAGAAGGGTGTAGAAGATGAACATCAGAACCGCAACTACGACAACGTCGATAAGGGTAATGATCAGACCCCGATTACCCCGGAATATCCTCGTTCGAGGCGGTTTTACTTCGTGGTGATCGTACGGTCCGGCTCGGCCGTAGATAACCGGCTTGCCGTCGGCACCCGTTTTCCAGGGTGAGGGGCCATGACGACGCGGTTGTTTCAAGGCCCCTTCGCCTCTTTTGGAGTTTCACCGATCGGTGCACCCATACCGAAGCGTGAGAGTTCTCCCGCCGAAAACGCACTCCTGTACGTCGACAGGACCCGGCCTCGATGGAGATGCTCTTTGACCGCCTCTTCAACCGCACGATCCAGAATATCGGGCTGTTTCACGTTAACGGACTGTTTCACGTCAACAGATTGTTTCACACCAGCCGGTTGGGCGGACCGACCGGCAGCGACAGATGCGGCCACACGGGCGCCGATAATACCGCTGAGTACATCGCCACTTCCGGCTACACCCAGAGCGGGGCAGCGACCGTCGAATACCCGAAAAGTCCCGTCCCTTTGACGCAAAATACTCGCTGAAGCTTTCAGGAGAACCGTGATCTTGCCGCGCCACATGGGAAAGGCGGAGAGATCGTCCAGGAGCCCAAAGGGATCTGCTCCGACCACCTCGACAGTCTCACCGGTCAGGGCGGCCAGTTCACCGGGATGCGGCGTCAATACCATCCGCACATTCACCAGCGACTCCCCTGTGTCCGACAGCTGTTCAGGATAACCGTGCAGAGTTGCGACAATTCTCAGAGCCGCCGCATCCAGAATGACGGGAACGTCCCGGGCACCAGCCAGTGACAGAAGACGGGTAAGCTCCTCTGCAGAACCTTCTGTCCAGCCCGGACCGACAAGCAGAGCATCCGCCCAGTCAAGGTCTTCCCGTTCCGGCGGGTTGGAACGCCACATGACCCCGGGCTCCCGGGCAAGTCCGGCCTGCACCACACCGGCGGTTGAGTGGACCGCCACCATCCCGGCACCGGCCGTTCCAGCCGCCTCAGCGGCAAGCAGTGCGGCGCCTTCCGTACCCGACGACCCTCCAACGATCAGAAGGCGTCCCCTGGCCCCCTTGTGGGCGTCAGGAGAGGTACCGGCCAACAAGGGCCGTACCTCCGCCACCGCGTCGTCGGCCACAAGAACGGTACCGGCCCGGGAAAACCACTTCCGGTCTGAAAAGTACTCCAAATCGGGAAACCCCGGATCAACCCACACTATGTCACCGGCGGCAGACCGGCGAGCGGGAGCGTAGAGACACCGTTTCCGGTATCCGGTACAGACCGTAACGTCCGCATGCACAACCTCTTCGCCTGAGGCACCGCCGTCCCGCGCTCCTGACGGGACGTCAACGGAAAATACCTTGCCGGGAGCACTGTTGATCGCCCGTACCAGCGTCCCTTCCCCCTCCCTCAGCGGACCGGAAAGCCCCGTACCGGTGATGCCATCTACAATCCACAGCGCTTCGTTCAGGCTGCGGACCACGTTGGCGCGGTCGTTTTCCCACACCAGACGTTCGCACCCCAGACGGGACAGGATGTCCCACTGGTCGGCAACGGCCCCGCGCAGCTCATTCCGTACAGTCACAATTCGTGGCGTAACCTGCCCTTCCAACAGACATTGGCGGGCCATGACCAGACAGTCACCGCCGTTGTTTCCGTTACCAGAGACAAAGACGATCACATCCGTCCCGCTGCGGACATCGCGTCGACCGAGATCAACCCGTCGGATCAGCTCAGCCCACGCTTTTTGACCGGCGTTTTCCATGAGTACCGCAGCAGGTATCCCGATATCCGAAATTGTTGCACCGTCAACACGGGCCATAACGTCAGCGGTTACCAGTAACGTCCCCTCAGGATCCATTGGTACCTCCGGGTAACAGGCGATCGGCCCGCCACCAGACAATCTCGGCGTGTTCCGTATACCCAAGAAGCCCGGTCAGTACCCCCGACGAATTGACGTTGAAAGACCGGAGAATCAAGTCCGACTCTGATATGGCGATGTTTCGTCGCCGAACCACTCGACCTTCGTCGTTCATGATAAGGAGTCTTGTACGTCCTCCGTCAATCCGACTGACGAGATACACGTACTCCCCGGCGGTAACTCCCAGTAGCTCGTATTGAAAACGACTTTCCCCTTCGGCCGTATCGGGTAACTCGAAGTACCCGTCATACCGTCCGGTGTTAAGGTCAATCCAGTAGATACGGCTTTCCGCTAGGTGAATACCGTATTCCTTCCCGGTCTCTTCATCTCGAGATGCCCGATAGTAGGACACCTTCAGATAAACCCGGTATTGGTCTACTCCGGAGACAACCTCGTCCAGTACGGCAATGGCGGTACTGTCTTCGTCCAGAACGGGAATTCGATCCAGGCCGATCCGAACTGTGTACATAAGGTCGCCGTCAGGGGAAAAGAGGTAAACGAACCGGGCGTTCATCGTTTTCGCGATGACCGCAAGTTCATCCCGAACGGTCACGGCAATTGACTCTATAAAGGGGAACGGCGTGCCACCGATCCCTTCCTGGCCGATGTAATCCAGAGGAGTTCCCGTGTTGTCAAAACGCACCACGATGCGGTTCAGCTGAACTCCAAGGTTCTCATCAAAGACCGACCGCTCTGCCGGCAGCCGATCTTCTGCAAAGATGTACCGCCTGGAATCAACGGTGATGACCCCGAGTTGACTGAACCCGTACTCCGTTGCAATCCGGGTACGTCCCGTATCGTTTCCATCGCCGACCGGACGGTTACCCAGTGATACCGGTTGGGGATTCTGGAGTGGATCATAGATTAGCCGGATCAGATCTCCGTAAGAGGTAAACTCCATAACCTTGTTGGCGGGACCATTACCGACGTACACAAAACCGTCCAACATGGCGACAGACGTACGCATGTTGGGTAGAACGCCGTTACGGGTGATGATGTCCAGCTGGTTCTCCATTCTCCCGATCTGGAGCTGAAACAGAGGTTCACGTTCAAGGATGTTGACCGGGCCGTAATCACACCCGGTAAGAACACCGATCCATAGACCAATCAAAAGAAAGGCCGGCACCGGACCGGCGGTCCAATTCATTCGGCGGGACATACCAACTGGGATAGTGCCACCGTGTACTGGTAGTGTCAACTTGACCGTCCCGTCGTGGGAGGTATACTTTCATCTATATGCTCGAAAGACTCATTCAGGGATTGTTCGGTTCCAAATCCGAGGCCGATCTGAAACTGCTGCTCCCCATACTCCATCGGATAAATGCCAGGGAATCCTGGGCTCTACATCTCTCGCAAGACGACATACTCGCACAAACTGAGCAGTGGCGTCAGGAAATCCAGGACGGCCGTCCTCTTGATGAACTCTTACCTGACGCTTTTGCCGTCGCCCGTGAGGCGGCTCGCCGCGTACTGGGAGAACGTCCTTACGACGTGCAGATGTTGGGTGCCATCGTTCTCCATCAAGGTAAAATTATGGAAATGAAGACCGGTGAAGGCAAGACCCTTTCATCGGTGGCGGCGGCCTATTTAAACGCCCTCTCCGGCCGGGGTGTTCATGTTATTACCGTTAACGACTACCTTGCCCAACGGGATGCGGACTGGATGGGGCCGATATTTGAATACCTTGGTTTGTCCGTCGGGTACATAATATCCGACATGGCCAACGACCCACGGAAGGAAGCCTACCGTAAAGACATTACCTACGGCACGAACAATGAGTTCGGTTTTGACTACCTCCGGGACAACATGCATTATGAAAAATCGGCCAAAGTGCAGCGGGGACACCCGTACTGCATCATAGACGAGATAGACTCCATCCTGGTCGACGAGGCACGAACGCCGCTGATTATCTCGGGACCGGCCCAGGACGACACCGGCAAGTTCCGGGAGGTAAACCGAGTGGTTCTGGAGCTGATCGAGTCCAGCAAAGATCCCGCCACCGGTGATTACCCGGAGGAACCGGACGGCGATTACAAAGTGGAAGAAAAGAACCGGAAGATCAGCTTTACCGATGAGGGTCTGAACCACCTGGAAGAGTTACTAAACCGAAAGAAGATCATTTCCGGGAGTATCTTTGACCAGGAGAACTTTGAGTACATCCACTACGCCACCCAGGCACTCAGGGCCCATCGTCTTTTTCACAACGACCAGCAGTACGTGGTAAAAGACGGGAAAGTCGAAATTGTCGATGAGTTCACCGGGCGCATACTCCACGGCCGCCGTTATTCTGAAGGTCTGCACCAGGCGATTGAAGCGAAAGAGGGCATCCGCGTCGCGGCGCGAAACCGTACACTGGCAACGATCACATTCCAGAACTTCTTTCGCATGTACGACAAGTTATCCGGCATGACCGGTACCGCCGAAACGGAGGCAAAAGAGTTCGGCAGTATCTACGGGCTGGACGTGGTGGTAATACCGACTAACCGACCGTTGGCCCGGATAGACCAGGATGACGTTATTTACGTCTCCGAAGAGGACAAGTACGAGGCGATCTGCGATGAACTGGAGCGGCTTTACAAAAAAGGTCAGCCCGTCCTGGTGGGGACGATTTCTATCGAACGGTCGGAAAAGCTCTCGGTACTGCTCAAGAAGCGGGGCGTCCGCCACGAAGTACTGAACGCCAAAAACCACGCCCGGGAGGCATTGATAGTCGCCGAAGCGGGCGCGAAAGGTTCGGTCACCATAGCGACCAACATGGCCGGGCGCGGTACGGACATAAAACTCGGGGGTAATCCCGAATTCCGGGCCCGCAGAAGCCTGCCTGAAGACGCGGGGCAGGACGAGTACTTTGCCGCCCTCGACCGCGAACGGAAAAAATGGCAGGACGATTACCGGGAAGTCCGTGAACTTGGCGGCCTGTTTGTCCTCGGAACAGAACGTCACGAATCCCGACGAATAGACAACCAGCTCCGCGGACGAAGCGGCCGGCAGGGAGACCCGGGAGAATCGCGGTTTTTCCTCTCCATGGACGACGAACTGATGCGCCTTTTCGGCGGCGGACGTTTTAACCTCAAATCTATCATGGAACGAGGTCTTGAACCGGGAGAACCTCTTAACCACCCTCTAATCAACAAGTCCATTGAACGCGCTCAGAGCAAAGTCGAAGAACGGAACTTCGATATCAGGAAGCACCTCCTGGAGTACGACGACGTAGTCAACGAACAGCGCAAGGTCATTTACCAGCAACGGGATGCCCTGATGGAAGACCCGGCCCTGATCGACCGCGTCATGGCGACTGCGGAAGATGTGCTGGACGAGATACTCAATGAACTGGAGACATCTCGTACCGTCGACGAGACGGCGGCAGCTCAGGTGGTAACCCAA
>JBAYPC010000126.1:0-7511 GCA_041677905.1 Alkalispirochaeta sp.
ATCGATTACGCATTGAAATTGGACGAAAACGGTATGAAACTCTATGAGGCGATGGATTTTAACGGGGACGGTGTGATGGACGATTTCTATTTTTACCGAAATGAGGTTTTGATCCGTCAAGAGCTGGACACCAACTTCGACGGAAACATAGATTTGCGGATTTTTATGTACGACGGGGTTCGGGTCGAACGGTACGAGCGGGATACGAACCACGACGGGAATGTAGATCTGGTCCGCGAGTTCGGCGGTAGGTGAGCGGTAGATGACGTGTCCTGGTTAACCCGTCGGCACGCCGTTGAAGCGGCGCTGCGTAGCGGCACAAGTGGAGTTCTATACGTGCTTCGAAAAGACGCGAGGAACAGCAGTATCGTCGAGGAAGCCCAGCGGCGAGGCGTTCCGGTTCAGTACGTGTCTACGGACAAACTGCAGCGGTTGGCCGGAAGAGATGTTCGCGGGGTTGCCTTTCAGACGGTAGAAAAACACAACTCCGGTGGAGCAACCGTGGATCTCAACGAGTGGCTTCAGACCCGAAGAACCGACCTTCCGTCACCGATCGTTGCACTCGACCACATTACGGATCCGCACAACCTCGGGGCCATTATCCGGTCCTGTCACTGGTTTGGCGTACCCCTTGTCATCATTCCCGAGCGGAGAAGCGCGACCGGCGGCGACGTCGTTGCCCGTGCTTCCGCAGGGGCCGTCTCTTTTGTAACGATGTCGTTCGTAACCAATCTCCGACGGTCACTGGAGCTCTGCCGGGAGGCGGGATACTGGATATACTCAGCTGACGCCAAAGGAGTTCCCATACCGGAAGCGGAGGTGAACAGCCCTACTGTTCTGATACTGGGGGCCGAGGGGAAAGGGGTTTCTCCAGGTCTGGAAAAGGTCATAGACAAGACAATTCGCATTCCCGGCCGGCCGGGTACAGATTCAACGGTGGACTCTCTGAACGTCTCTGTGTCTGCCGGGGTCCTGCTGTACGAACTGCAGTACGGTGCCAACCGGGACAGGTGAAGATCGTACCTTCACCGAAGATCGTACCTTCACCGAAGATCGTACCTTCACCTTAGATGTTTGTGCTTTCCCGTCATTCTGGGCGGGTCAATCTGGAGTCGTTACAATTCCAACCCAAAAAAGGCGCAGCTATTCGCGAACAGCTGCTCTGCAAGTTCCTCCGGGTCGATGTCGCGGAGTTGGGCCAGAAATTTAGCCGTTTCCGGTAGGTAAACGGGGCGGTTTCTCTGCCCCCGATGGGATGCAGGGACCATGAACGGGGCCTCGCTTTCAATAAGCATTCGGTCCAGAGGCATGTTTCGTGCAGTCTCATGGAGGTTTCGGGCGTTTCGGTACGTTACATTTCCTGCGAAGGAGATATAGATCGGCAGTTCCAGGGCCTTCTGGGCGTATTCCCAGTCTTCCGAATAGCAATGAAGGACCGCCCCTCTTTGGGGTATTTCTTCTTTTAGAATTTCAAGGACATCTGAACCGGCATCACGGTTGTGGATGATCGCCGGCTTATCAACCCGGTCGGCGAGTTCCAGCTGGCGAATAAAAAGCTCAATCTGAGAATCTCTGTCACCGAACTTCCGGTAGTAGTCAAGACCGGTTTCACCGATTGCAACGACACGGGGAAGAGCTGCTCCCTGTTCGACCTCACTTTCCCAGTCCTTACCGGGATTTGTCACCTCAGACGGGGATACGCCTACGGCAAAGTAGACGTTGGACGCCGTCTTCAGGTTTTCATGGAGACCAAAGAAATCCCGCACGTTGTTGCAAATGCTGAGAATTCCGTCGATATTTTCGTGCCGCGCCTCTTGTGCTACAATGAGCTGCTCAATAGGGTCTTCGTCGATCAGCCCTATATGAGCATGAGTATCAAATAATCTCATACTGAATTAACCAAAAAAAAAGGATATGTCCGTAAGGGACAACCAAACCATAGCACCGGGGTAAGGATTCGTCAAGTTGTTCTTTGAAAGAGTAGAAAAATTTTGCTCTAAATCTTTACAGATTGACGTCGATAATTAGTTATGCTATCGTAATTAACGAGGAGACTCAGTGGGAACCGCAAGGGGCAGTCGGGAACGTTTCGGAATGAAGCAACACACAAGTCAACGAAAGAAAGGTCCATTCCGCCGGCTTTGGCGGTTGCTTACCCAGCGTTTCACGATAATGCTCATTCCTCATTCCGAGCGCAGTGTCGTCAACTTCCATATAAACGCCCTGGTCCTCATCTTTGCTGTGGGGCTGTTTGCCGCCGTGTTAGGTGGTTTTATCTACCTTTCCAGTGTCCACGTCGGTACCACGGCGATTATCAACGAACAGGAGTCAAAGGCCCATACATCCCAGGCCAACCTCGACTCAGTGCTGTCTGAGGTTGGAAATCTGTTGAGTGTGGCTCGCGTTTTCGACGAAGAACTGGTGGATACCATCAACAGTCTCGGTATCCAGACGGGGGATGAGACCTCTTCAGCCGCCGTCAGCAGGGGTGACCTGTCGTCTTTTTTCGGTATTCAGGCAGTTGCTGACGGTCAGACTCGGGAAGTACAGGATATCCAACAGCTGGCGTCGACGCTTCGAAGCGCGGTAGATCCCCTGCGGGAGATTCGGTCCGTTCTTGAGTCTCAACAGTCGTTTCTGACGGACCTCCCCAACCATTGGCCGGTTTCAAACAACATGGGTCGGGTCACCATGGAGTTCGGTCCCAATATCCATCCAATTACCGGGCAGTGGTACTTGCATAAAGGTATCGATATAGCCGGAACACCGGGGCTGCCGATCGTCGCCAGCGCATCCGGCAAAGTGGTAGAGATGGGATATGACCCGGGATACGGGTTTTACATCTTCCTGCGGCACAAATACGGGTTCCGTACCCGTTATTCCCACCTGCAGAGCATTCTCGTTACCGAAGGGCAGGATGTCATTCAGGGCGAGCGGATCGGGACGATGGGAAATACCGGTATTTCTACAGGACCTCATCTTGATTTCATTATTATGTTGGGCACGGATGTCGTTGATCCCGCTGTCTTCCTGAAAATCGCGTCTACCTTCGACCGTGGCGGTGTTGGTACTCGCTGATCGTATAAACCGTTTATGGCTTCATTAGAATCAACTTTGGTCAACTCAATCGTCGGCGCCGGTACATTCTTTAAGGGTACCATCGTGGTGTCCGGTCTACTCAGGGTGGATGGTGATTTTCGCGGTGCAATTCAGACGGACGGGCGGGTCATAATCGGGCGGTCCGGGCGCGCCGACTGCACAATAGATGCGGCTACCGTCGTTATCGGTGGCGTCTTTCGGGGAACCATCTACGCTCGGGAAAAAGTAATTGCCCTGGAATCTGCAATCGTGATGGGTAACATCTACAGCCCCCGGCTTATAGCCGAATCAAACGTTATCCTGGACGGCGCTCTCCATATCCATGTGAAAGAAACCGTCGAATCCCGGGATACCACCTCATCGGACGTCTCCGGTCGCGCCGATCTTCCAACAAGTCGTCGGAATAAAGGTCGATACAGACGGTCCGCGGGACGTCGAAAAACGGTTCCTCTTTTGGAACGAGAGAGTCTGGAACGGGAAGATCAACGGTAATGGAACCGATACGGAGCGAATCCAAACGTGGTGTAGATCGTCGACCTCGCTCCCGGACGGCCGATACATCGGCCGCGGACGCGGTGTTTGCCGGGAAGATGAAAGAAACTCCCGCTGAAGAAGAGGGTGACGGGGTTGATCTGTCGGTTATTGCGGAATTACCGCCCGTTGATGCTCCGGTACAACGTCTGTACGACGCGGTTCATGAGGCGGGACAGAGACTGCTTCAGGAACGGACATATACGGCGGTACAACACTACCGTGAGAGTATCAAACGGTTTCTGAGACGTGTGTTACCGGATGCTAACGACATAGTCGTTCAGGAATCCCGTAAGGATGTAATGACACGGAAGCGGTACTATCTACTTACCGAGATTAACCGGTCTGTTGACCGGTTGGTATCCGGACTGTTGCAGACCCAGATTCAACAACTGGATATCCTTGATCGTCTAGAAAAAATAGAAGGAATGCTGGTCGACTTGATGCAGTAGGCCGGGTGCATATATGGAAATATTAATACGAAATATACACAGTCGCGAAACAGATATCGGGGATACCGGGCTGTTGGAGGTCGAACCGGGGAATCGAGTTGTCTACAAAGGGCGGTATGGACTGGATATCGGAGAAATACTCGGTCCGGTGTCGGAAGAACTGCGCCGGCAGTACAAGCAGACCTACCTGGTGGAACGTCTTGCCATGGACGCCGATCTGGCCCGTTTTGAAGAACACGAATCTGAGGCGGCCGCTATCGCCCGCGTCTGCGCTGAGCGCGTTGAAACCCACCAGCTGGATATGCGGATTGTCAGCGCCCATTTTGTCCTTGATCGCAGCAAGTTACTCGTCTTCTTTGTTTCCGATCACCGCGTTGATTTCCGCAATCTGGTACGGGATTTGGTGAATGAGTTCAAAACAAGGGTGGAGCTGCGACAGATTGGCGTGCGGGACGAGACTCGGATTCTGGGCGGTATGGGTATATGCGGTCGCAGGCTCTGTTGTAACGGTATTTCCGACCGATTGGCTCCGGTCTCGATTCGCATGGCAAAAGACCAGAACTACTCCCTGAACTCGATGAAAGTTTCCGGACCGTGCGGGCGGCTTTTATGCTGCCTCTCCTACGAACATGAGTTTTACCAGGAGGAACGGCGCAAATTTCCCCGGGAGGGAGCGCTGGTTGATGTGGACGGGGATGTCTTCCGAGTCCAGGAAATCAACATACTCAGTGGGCAGATACGGATGTCCGGCCCGGAAGGCCGCTACGTTTCCCTGCCGATCTGTGCCTTTCAGAGACAGGGTCCACAACAGTCCTCACGGGCGGCTCGATCCGGTCGCGCAAGTTCGGGCGGCGGAACGAAGCGGAAGAGCGTCGACTGGGCCGTTATTCTGGAAGGCTGTCCCGCTGCGCGTACTGCAATCGGTGCAGAGTAGCGTACATTCCCTTTTTTTGCAGTAGCGACGTGTGGTCGCCCGATTCAACCATCTTTCCCTGGGACATGACGATAATGCGATCAGCGTGCTGAATGGTCGAAAGGCGGTGAGCAACGACGATGGACGTTCGACCCCCGGTGACGGCCTCAACGGCGTGTTGCAGTTTCTGTTCCGTTTCGCTGTCGATACTTGAAGTCGCCTCGTCCAGGATGAGAACAGGAGGGTCGTGGAGCAAAACTCGGGCAAAGGAGATCAGCTGCTGTTGTCCCGCCGAGAGGTTTGCCCCCCGCTCTTGCAGCTGTGTATCCAGCCCCTTCTCAAGACCTTCAATGAAATCGGCAATCTGCACCGTCCGGCACGCGTCCCAAATCCGTTCATCCGGAATAACCTGTCCAAGGGTGAGGTTGTTCCGGATAGTATCGTTGAACAGAAATACGTCTTGCTGAATCTGCTGAACCCCACGGCGGAGTTCCTTCAGTGGATAGGCCCGCAGGTCCACGCCGTCAAGGTAGATGGTGCCGTCCGTAACGTCCCACAGGCGAGTAAGAAGGTTGATAATGGTCGTCTTACCGGCACCTGTGTAGCCTACAATGGCAACCATCTCCCCTGGGGAGACGTCCAGCGTAAGACCCCGCAGGACCGGCTCATCTTTCTTGTACGAAAACGACACATTGTCAAAAGAAATCGCCCCTTTTACCGAGCCGTTATCAACGTGGTGCGTTCCCTTGTCGGGAATGCGCTGTTCGTCATCCAACAGAGAAAAGACCCGTTCACTTCCGGCCATGGCACTCTGAAGGACGGTAAACTGTTCAGAAATGTTCATAACGGGCATGTAAAACCGGCGGATGAGGTTGGTGAAGGCGATCAGAACGCCAATCGACACCAGCTCCAGGTTCATGAGATACGCCCCCACCATAATGACCGCCGCCGTAGACAGGGTAGACATGAAGTCTACAATTGGTCGAAAGACGGCGAAAACGTACATCTCCGACAGGTTGGCCTTCAAAAGGTCGTCCCCTCGCTGCCTGAAATCTCGGCGGCTGCGGTTCTGCTGGACAAAAAGCTGGACTACCGACATCCCCGATATGTACTCCGACAGATACGCGTTGACCGCGCTGACCGCACGACGAACCTTGCGGAACGTCTCCCGGGCTATTCGACGAAAGATCTCGGTTACCACGACCACCGGTAGCATGGTCAAAAGGACAATTCCCGCCAGGCGCGAATTCAGGCTGAACATCGTCACGATGACGGCAATCATGAGTCCGACGTTCCGGGCCAACTGGGACAAGACCGATGAGAAAAATTCGTTGATCGTCTCCACGTCGTTTGTCACCCGAGTGACCAGGCGCCCGACCGCCTGATTCCCCAGAAAACTTGGGCTCTGGTGAATAGTGTGGTTAAAGAGACTTAACCGCAGACGCTTCATGACCAACTGCCCCGTGTAGGCGGTCAGGTATACCTGGCCAAAGCTGCCCAGGAGAGCGCCGAATATTATCACCAGAAATAACAGGCTGTTTCGCTTTACTTCAGCTACACCGTCACGACGCAACCGCAGACGCTGGTCCTGTGACAGCTTTTTCTGGGCATCTGCAGGAATTACGATGGTGTTCCCGTCTGTGGCCAGAACATCGGACGATAAGGCGGCGGCAACGTCGGGATGGTCTGAGAAAACGGCTTGGTCGATCAGGAGGTAACGGGTCGTATCGAGGACGCCCTCGGTCGTGAGGGTACGCCGTTCCTCCCGGGAGACGTGACTCAGAAGTTCTTCCCGGAAATAGACGCGTCCGTCGATGGTGGCCTGGTCCGGAGATTGAGGAAACCGATCTGCCTCGGCTGGTAAAATCGCTACGCGATAGTCCAGGACGGCGTGGTCAACGGTGCGCTGTATCATCACTGGAATCAACATCTCTCCAACCGTTGCAACTACCAGCGAAACCATTGCCCCGATGATAAACACCCAGTAGGGGCGGGCAAAAGCAGCGAGACGCCGAACAATCCGGGGGTTGTATCCTGAAATGATTTTTTCGTCCTGCTGATGGTCAATCATGGTGTATCGGAGTCCTCTTGTTGCTGAAGGAGAAATATCTCACGGTAAAGCCCGGGAGCTTCAGTCAGCGTGGTGTGGGTTCCGCGCTGGGTGATAACGCCGTCCTCAAGAACGACTATCTGCTCCGCGTGCTGAAGAGTCGAAACGCGATTTGATATAACGATGGTAGTCCGATCGGATCGTTGGCCGGCTATACTCCCCAGTATTTTCGTTTCCGTTTCGGAATCAACCGCCGACAGAGGATCGTCAAACATCAGGATCCGCGGATTTTTCAGAATTGCCCGGGCAATTGCAATCCGCTGACGTTGGCCGCCGGACAGTGTTACCCCTCGCTCACCGACCACGGTATTCCACCCGTCGGGGAACCCGCTGATGTCCATATCCAACGCCGCCATTTTCCCGGCGTGTTCAACTTCTTCATCAGCGGCGTCGGGAACGGCAAAAC
>JBAYPC010000127.1:0-7481 GCA_041677905.1 Alkalispirochaeta sp.
CGGAGCAAACATGGCACAGGCGAGTGATCCTAAGTACTTGACGTGTCCATCCGGAAGAGTTGGATTCATAGCGGCAACTTCAACGTATTACGAATCCTGGATCGCCGGCGAACAGAGGAGAGATGTTCGTGGCAGACCGGGAGTCAATCCCTTGCGACATACCGATGTCCATATTGTCACCAGGAAAAACCTGGATGTGTTACGGCATATTGGAGATGTCACAAATATCAACGCTATGAACAATTTGTATTACAAAGAGGGATTCGACGTACCCCCTCCTTCCAATATGCTAAAGTTCGGGAGTTATCTATTTGCTGAAGGAGAAGAAGAAGGAATCTCTACTCATCCAGATAAAAGAGATATGAAGAGGATTTCGAAAGCAATTTCAGAAGCCAGGAGGCAGGCAGATGAAGTTGTGGTAAGTATCCATTCCCATGAGATGAAAGGGGAAGACAAAAGCAAACCAGCTGATTTTCTCATTGAATTTGCACGGTCGTGTATTGATGAAGGTGCATGCGCCGTGATCGGTCACGGTCCTCATATACTGAGAGGGATTGAGATATACAAAGGCCGTCCGATATTCTACAGCTTGGGCAATTTCATATTTCAAACTGATTTGGTCTCCAATTTACCGTCAGATTTCTATGAAAAATTTGACTTGGACCCCATGGACAACACTGCAGATGCCTTTGATACGAGAAGTAAGGATAACACTGTCGGCCTTGGGGTAAACCCCCACGTGTGGGAATCGGTCGTTGCAAGTTGGAAACTTGAAGATGGAGCGTTAAAAGAACTGCATCTGCATCCCATCACACTGGGAGATAGTAAAAAACGGTATCAAAGAGGGTGGCCTGAGTTATCCAGTGATACAACGGTGATAGAGCGCTTAGCCGAATTGAGCAAACCCTTTGGTACAGAGATCGAAATCAGAGGTAATAAGGGTGTTGTCACACTTTAAGAACTGCGAGCAGGCGCCCTCTTTAGACCCTCTATGATTCTGTTGACAGGGGGGTGGGCCATAGTATACTTACCGCATCAGACATTTAAGGAGTTATAATGAAACAGCTGAGAATGGTCTTGCTACCGTTGCTTGTGCTTATCCTCGTATCTGGATTTGTATTCGCCGAGGGTCAGAAGGAGTCCGATGGGAAAGCTGCCGCCAAACCGGTAACCCTGCGGCTTTCAACGCATCATCCTGCGGACGTTTCTCGGAGTGTCGGATCGAGACTCTTGAAAGAAGAGATCGAGAAGGCCACGAACGGCATGGTGAAAATCGATATTTACTACAGCGAATCTTTGGCAAAGGGCCGTGAAGTACTGGATGCGGTCAAACAGAGGGTCGTTGATATCGGCGATGTGAACCCTGCTTACTATCCCGGCCAGCTTCCCCTGCACTCAGGAATTCTTGCATTTACGAAAGTTCCCCCTCGGTACAGCCAGAAGGTCGAAGTTATGGCGAATGCCTACGCCAAGTATCCTCAATTCCGTCAGGAAATCGAAAATTACAATCAGAAAATTCTCTGGCAGTATTTCCCCGGTTCCTTGAACCTGAGTTCGACGACACTGGTAGAGAGTATAGATGACTTCAAAGGTCTCAAGATTCGTGCCTCCAGCGAAGTGTACCTCCGGATGCTGAAGGACCTTGGGGCAATTCCTGTTTCCGTTCCTTTTACCGACGTCTACATGGCGTTACAGACTGGTACGATCGACGGAGTTTTCACCAATATCGAGGCGATGACCGGTCAAAAGTTCTGGGAACCCGCACCCTATTCCTTCACCTCTGAAGATCTGGGTCTCTGGCTTCCCTTCACCTTCACCATCAACAAAGATACGTGGGACAAGCTTTCACCGGAGATCCAGCAGCAGATCGAAACGGCGACAGCCAGGGTGAGTGAGCGATATGGCCCCATGTTTGACCAGGCATATGCCGACGAAGTGGCGACCTTTACCAAATACGGCAAAAGTCTTCTCATGGCCAGTGCCAGAGACGTTGAGATTTGGCAAAATGTGCCTATCCTTGAAACAATAAAAAAAGAACTTGCCGCCAGGGCTAAAGAAGCGGGAATCGCTAACGGTCAGCAGTTTGTCGACGACTTCGAAAGATTCATCGACGAATCCATGCAGAATTAGTTTAAACGGTTCGTAATTCTTGCACGAGGTTATCTGGGATCCTGTAGGTCCTGGATAACCTTCTTTTTGACAATTCCAACTACCTATTTGAGGGTAAATCTTTATGAAAAAAATTATGGCCAGGGTCAATCAGTTTTCCGCAGAGCTAAGTGGATGGTTGCTGGTTGTCATTATCGTTCTTCTTGTACTGAACCTGGTGCTTCGCTTCTTTGGTATCGACGTAGAGGCTCTTCTTCAATTGACGACGTTTGTTTTCCTGGCGGTTGTTTACCTGGGTCTTGCCCATAGCGAGGAACAGGACGACCACATCAAAGTGAGTGTGATTATCGAAAATGTTCCAAAACCCATTCGAACGTTCTTGAATTTCTTTAATTACGTCATGGCCGTCATCTTCGGGGCAATTTTGACCTACGCTGCCTTCGACGCAGCTCGGGAAGCCTTCATTTACAAGGAGACCCTGCCCGGAATCAATCCGCTGCCGACCTTTCCGGTTAAAATCGTCATCTTTTTGGGCCTGCTGTTCTTCACCTTTCAGGTTATTGTACAGCTCATCGCATTGACGAAGCACAAAAACAAGGGAGAAATTTAGATGTCAATCGGCGTTATAACAATAGTTGCTTTCTTGTTGCTTCTTGCTACAGGCGCACATATTTTCATCATTTTTTTTGTCGTTGGGTTTGGGGTTTCATCGGTGTTGATCGGGGTCGGCCCTGCCTTTGCCATGATCGGACAGACGA
Source organism: Alkalispirochaeta sp. (assembly GCA_041677905.1). Taxonomy (GTDB): domain Bacteria; phylum Spirochaetota; class Spirochaetia; order DSM-27196; family Alkalispirochaetaceae; genus Alkalispirochaeta. The sequence continues at coordinate 2,868 of JBAYPC010000127.1, forward strand.
TCTACCACGGTATCGCCACCTCGACCTACGCGGTATTGCCACTTTTTATCCTCATGGGGTCTTTCGCCGCCCGGGCCGGTTTTGCCAAAGATGCTTTTGATGCGGTCCAGGTCTGGCTGGGGAAGATTCCCGGTTCAGTCGGAGTCGCAACGTGTTGGGCCAATGCGGCGTTTGGGGCTGTTTCCGGTTCTTCTCTTGCCGCCTCTGCTGTGTTCGGCCGGGTGGCGCTACCTGAGATGCAGAGGTTGAACTACGACAAGTCTTTTTCCCTGGGGTGTATCGCCTCTGCGGGGACCTTTGCCTCAATGATACCGCCCAGCGGAGTTCTCATCGTACTGGCGATCATAACGGATCAGTCCATCGGCGTCTTGTTTATGGCCGGGATTATTCCCGGGCTATTTACTGCGGCTGTGTACTCTGCATCGATAATCTTCCGGTCCTACTGGAATCCGAAACTCGCTCCCCGAAGTACGGATCTTCCCAGGTACTCTCTGGCTTATAGACTTAAGTACTCGTTAAAACTCTGGCCGATAGTAGTGCTTGTCGTCATAGTCCTCGGTGGTATCTACTCCGGACTATTCACACCAACTGAGGCAGCTGCCGTCGGGACGCTGGCGACGTATCTTATCGGGGTGTTTAAGGGAGATTTAGGAAAGTTCTCGGTAATGAAAGAAGCACTGAAAGAATCGGCCAAGACGTCGTCCATGATTTTTGCGATCATGGTCGGTGCCTTGTATTTTGGTCGAGTTTTGGGAATAACGCGTCTACCGTCCAATCTGACCTCATTCATCGTCAGCATGGATATCAGCGCTACCGTAGTGGTCCTATTTATCCTCCTTATCCTTTTCTTCCTCGGGATGTTTATGAACGCCTCGGCCTTCTTTATGTTTTCTTTTCCGATCTTTTTCCCCGTCATTGTGACACTCGGCGTCAATCCGCTTTGGTTTTGTATAGTTGCGATGAAGATGGCCGAGATCGGAGCGGTGACGCCTCCGGTGGGTCTCAATGCATACTCGCTTAAGGCGGTTGCCGGGAAAGGCGTAAGTGTCGAAGACGTGTTTAAGGGAGTTACTCCCTTTATACTGGCCGACCTTGTCGTAGTTTTATTTCTCTTTCTCATTCCTGGCCTTGCGACATGGCTTCCGAGTGTCTATATGGGAGGCATGTGACGTACTCCATTATTCTTGATAGCTCAATAAAGGAAACTCAATGACTGAAAGACTGGATGAACTGATAAAGACGGTCGAACCGAGAATAATCGAGTACCGAAGGGATCTTCACAAACATGCCGAAAGCGGTTGGTGTGAATACCGCACAGCCTCGATTGTTGCACACAGGCTCACCGATCTTGGTTTCGATGTGAAATTGGGGCGGGACGTCGTTGACGAAAAATCTCGTACGGGACTTCCGGCTGCAGAAGTTATGAAGAGCCGATACGATCGGGCCCTCGCAGAAGGTGCCGTCAAAGAGTTTGCGGAAAAGGTCAAAGACGGTTTTACCGGCGTTGTCGCTGAACTCTCGAATGGAAAAGGTCCTACTATCGGGTTTCGGTTCGATATGGACGCTCTCGAGATGGAAGAGAAGTTCTCTGAGGAGCACCTGCCCCATGCGGAAGGTTTTGCCTCAATCCATAAAGAGGCGATGCATTCCTGCGGTCACGACGGTCATACCTCCATGGGGCTTGGCCTTGCCGAAGTCCTTATGGGAATGAGGGATGAGATCCGGGGGCGGGTCAAACTGATATTCCAGCCCGCCGAAGAAGGTGCCCGTGGTGCCAAGGCGATGGTAGAGGCCGGTGTTCTTGACGATGTCGACATCCTTTTTGGAATGCACATCGGTTTCAAGGCTGTCCGCACCGGTGAATTTGTCTGTGGGACCTACGGATTTTTGGCAACGTCCAAATTCGACGCGTATTATTCCGGGCGACCGGCTCACGCCGGTTCAAACCCTCAAGACGGGCGAAACGCCCTGCTCTCTGCCGCGACGGCGGTTCTGAATCTGAATGCCATTCCCCGCCACGGAGACGGATCGACAAGGATCAACGTCGGGGAGTTCACAGCGGGGGGAGGACGGAATGTGATTCCTGAAGACGCCCATCTTGTGATTGAGACCCGGGGTGAAAATTCCGCCCTTGATACCTATATGAAAACCGCCGCCGTAAAAATTCTCAAAGCTGCAGCAGATATGTACGATACCGAGTGCCGCATCGTCGAGATGGGAAGCGGAGCAAGCGCCGACAGCGATGATGGACTTGTGGGCAGGGTCTACGAAGTTGCAAAGAGACAGGATATGTTTCCCGAGCTTCGCGCCGAGAAGGTCTATTTCGGCGGTAGCGAAGACTTTACCCATATGATGAGCCGGGTTACGGCCAAAGGGGGAAAGGCGACCTACCTGCTCCTGGGAAGCCATCTGAAGGGCGGCCACCATACCACCCGTTTTGATTTTGATGAGTCCATTCTGATAAACGGTGTAAAGATACTCGCTCTACTTGCATTGGACCTTGGCAGAAACGGCGAAAGCTGACCGGTCACGACGTCAAAGACGTCTGATGTAGTTTATCAGTATGCGGTTGTATTGCTCAGGGTCTTCGATATAAGGAGCATGTCCCACGCCGTAAACGGTTTCTCTTTGCGCGTGGGGTATGAGCTCCGCAAGCTGGTCGGCATTGGCTTCAGACATAATAGTGTCTTTCTCAGCCGAAAGTATCAGTACGGGCATTCGTACTCTCATCAGGGCTTCCCGGTTATCCGCCCGGTCCAGCATACGGCACGCATCTTCATAGCCGCCTCTGTCCACGCGACCTGCGATCTCAGCGACAAGATCAAAGGGAACTTTTCTTGTTCCTTTGGGAGTCATGCTTCTTGCCCGGGCCCTGCCAAAATCTTCCCGACTCATCGTATCGAGTTCTTGTATTCTGCGACGATAACCTTCGGAAAGGGGTGCATCAGGTTCCTGGTTTCCGTTTCCTGTGAATGTCGATGAGAGCACCAGACGGGATATCCAACCTGGATTACGGGCGGCCAGCCGCCCGGCGATAACACCGCCCATAGAGTGTCCGACGACCGTTACACCGTCAAAGCCTGAAGCTTCCGCCAGCTCCTGAAGGGCATCCGCATACGCGTCGACGTCAGGACGCCGCCGATCAGAACGGCCGTATCCCGGTGCATCCCAGGCAATCACGGTGTACTCTCGTTGTAAAGTCTCCAGCTGGTATTTCCAGCTTCCGGATGCACCGCCCAGCCCGTGTAACAACAGAATCGTCGGCCCGCTGCCGGCCGTTTGAATGCTGATTTTCCCGTTCTTAAGATGGAGCGTTTCTTCTTTTGTTGTCGACACCTGCTAACCTCCTCTTCCTGGGAAACAGGCCATTTGTGATTTTCGGCGCCAATTCGAAAAGCAGAAGACCGATCATGGCCGAAGACAGAATGAATATCCCGCTGAGCACTCGGATGGCGGCCGGGGCCAAGGTAGCGATGATCACGGAAAATTCACCCCGCTGGGTGAATGACAATCCGGCGCGTAAAGACACTTTTTTTGACAGGCCGTAGATACGGGCTCCGTAATACCCGGTGATAATTTTGCCGGCAATGGACCAGACCAGCAGAACGATGAGTAACGGTACCATGGGAACACCGTCTCCAAAGGTGATGGTGGTGCCGAAATAGAAGAAGAACAAGGGTAGAAACAGGTCTCGTACCTGCAGAACTGAGCGTTCCAGCATTTGGGTGCGCTGCACTTCCGCCAGGATGATGCCGGCGAGAAATGCGCCCAGCACTTCCGACAGGTTCAGAATCAGAGCCAGACCTCCATAGGACAGGGCGATGCCCACTACCAAAAGGATAAAGATGTCCTGGCTCAGGTACCGGACCAAAAATTCGCCCAGGCGGCTGAAAATAAGATTCCCGATTACCACGGCACCGATGACCAACCCGATGATTTTGGCGATGATCAGCCCGAGGGCCAAACCGGTGACCGCCATACCCGCAGTCAGACTTACCAGGACGGCCACAGCGATAGGTGCCACAAGGTCTTCAAAGATCAGAAGACCGAGCAGAAACTCGGACTCGGGGTTGGCCATGCGTTTTGAACTCTCCAGGATTTTGGCCGTGATGGACGAGGAGGTGGCGTATACCACACCGCCCATGAGAAAGGATGTGATCCAGTCCAAACCGAAAAACAGGCAGATTCCCATGGTGACAAACAAGTTGAGAACCACATCCATGGTGCCCGCCGGAGCCACTTTTTTTGCGATCCCCGCCAGGCGGCGCACCGGGAATTCCATGCTGAGCATGAAGAAGAGCAGCACAATTCCCACTTCTCCACCCAGCCGCAGCAGGGGGTTGCCGGAAAAATACCGGCCCAGACCCATGCCCAACAGGATGTACAGCACTACTCCGGGAATCCGTGTCTTCATGCCGATAAATCCTAGGGCAAACAGCATGATGAAAATACCACCGGCAATGAAGAGAACGGGGAGATGAATGTCCCCCATCAACTGTCTCCGTCCAGTGATTCTCCCTTTGCCATGGCGTCAAACCGTCGAATATGGTCGCGTTTTCCGGCTGCCATGACCGTGTCCCCCGCCTTGAGCACCAAATCGATGTCCGGGCTCAC
>JBAYPC010000128.1:0-7450 GCA_041677905.1 Alkalispirochaeta sp.
CCTCTGCGGCAAGCCGCTGATCCGTGACCGCGTCCCACAACCGGTAACAGACACCCGCGCAGAGCCGTCCCGCCCGGCCGCGGCGCTGGTTGGCGCTGGCTTTGGAAATGGGGCCTTCCACCAGGGATGAGGTGTAGGTCCGGGGGTTGTAGTAGTTGGTCTTGGACAGGCCGCTGTCTATGACCACGGTGATTCCGTCGATGGTGATGCTCGTTTCGGCGATGTTGGTGGCTACGACAACTTTGGTCTTGCCTTCCGGTGCCGGGGGAAAGACGGCGTCCTGTTCTTCTTTGCTAAGCCGGCCGTAAAGGGGCAGTATATGCAGTCGGGACCGCTGGGGCAGGCTGTACAGCCGGGTTATGCAGTCCTTGATCATCTGTTCGCCCGAGAGAAAGACGAGAAAGTCTCCGGGAAAGTCCTCTTCCAGGACCCGTCGGATCACCGCGACAACCCGGTCTACCCGGGCGTCGTAGGCTACCTCCCGTTCGGCCCGCTGGTTCATGCGGTACCCCTTGCGGTCCGCCTCCCGAGCGGCCTCCTGCTGTACCTGGACAACTCTGGGGTCGTCGTAGATGATCTGTACGGGGTACATCTGCGTTTCTATGCGTACAACGGGACATGAATCGAAGTACTGGCTGAAGACGTCGGCGTTGATGGTGGCCGAGGAGACGATAACCCGCAGGTCGTCCCGCAGTTCCAGGGCGCGCTTCAGGAGGCCCAGGACGAAATCGATGTTCAGGCTCCGTTCGTGGGCCTCGTCTACTATGATGATGGAGTAGTCCCGGAGGTACTGGTCGTTCTTTATCTCCTGCAGGAGTATACCGTCGGTCATCACTTTGATGCGCGTCTCCTGGACCGTTTCGTCGTGGAAGCGCATCTTGTAGCCCACCAGGCCCGGTATGGTGCCGTTCAGCTGTTTTGCTACAAAGGAGCTGACCGACACGGCGGCAATTCTCCGGGGCTGGGTGAGGCCTATCACTCCGTCCCGGGAATACCCCGCTTCATGGAGGATGATCGGCAGTTGGGTGGTTTTACCGCTCCCGGTCGGACTTTCCACCACAACGACGTGGTGGGTTTCAAGGGCTTTCAGGATACGGTCACGCTGTTGGTAGACCGGGAGTTCTTTTGGGTTCATACGTTAAGTGTAGCGACTAGACGGTCAATGTCCAAGTCATCCACATTCCGGCGGTCTGCCAGCACCCGCAGGTTCATGGTGCCCGCCTCGTACTCTCGCCGGCCGATGATGATGGCGTAGGGGATGCCTTTCTTCTCGGCGAAGGCAAACTGCCGGCCCAGTTTTTGCGCTTCCGGGAAGACTTCGCAGCGGATTCCCCGTTCCCGCAGGGTAGACGCGATGTGGTGATAATGCGCCGTAAGGGTCTCGTCCTGCATGGTTACCAGCGCGTCTGCTGCACGGGTTCCATCCATGGGCAACGCAAGTTCATCCAGACCCGCAATCAACCGGTCAAGACCGATAGACGCGCCGACACCGGGCATGGCTTCTTTGCTGTACAGTCCGACCAGGTCGTCGTAGCGTCCGCCTGAACAGACGGACCCGATCTTCTCGGCGCCGTTGAGGAAGGTTTCAAAGACGATGCCGGTGTAGTAGTCCAGGCCGCGGGTGATGGAGGGGTCAAGGCGGACGACGTCGGAGAGTCCAAGTTGGTCGACGGCGGCGGTGACTGCGTGGAGGCGCTGGGTGTCTTCGTCGGGTCCACCGGCCAGCTCTTCCATGACGGAGATGATTTCGGCGGGGGTGCCTGTGGCGTTGATGAAGCGCAGGGTTTTTTCGGCGACGTCCGGGGAGGTGAGGTCGGCGAGGGTTTGTCGGGTCGTCTGGGCGCCTACTTTGCGCAGTTTGTCGACGGTTCTCAGGACTTCAACGGCGGCACCGGCTGCGTTGTGGTGGGCCAGAAAGCGGTTAAAGACGGCGCGATGGGAGACGTGAATCGTGATTCCCGGGATGTTCAGGGCTTTGAAGGCGGCTGCGATCATGAGGACTATTTCCAGGTCCGCCGAAGGGGCGGTTGTGCCGACGATGTCAAAATCACACTGGGTGAACTCGCGGTAGCGGCCGCGCTGGGTGTTTTCGCCCCGGAAGACTTTGCCGATGTGGTACCGTTTGAAGGGCAGGTACAGGTCCGGCCGGTGGAGGGCCATGTAGCGGGCAAAGGGAACGGTCAGGTCAAAGCGCATGGCCACGTCTCGCTCTCCGTGGTCGGTAAAGCGGTAGACCTGTTTGTCCGTTTCACCGCCGCCTTTGCCGAGGAGCACTTCGGTGTACTCCAGAACGGGTGTGTCGATGGGGACAAAGCCAAATGACGAGAAACAGTCTTCCAGAATACGGCTGAGGTCACGGCGGCGCATTTCCGCTTCAGGAAGAAAATCTCTAAATCCTTTGAGGACACGTGGTTCAATCTGCATGGGAATATTCATATACCACAAAGCATCTGTTCGCAAGGCCGTTTCGGGGACGACGATGAGGACGACGATGGAGACGACGACGGGGCGTTTTTTTTGTACCTTTGGGGTATGACAGTTGCAGAACGAAAAAAAGCGGAGGCAAAACTGTACCGACGGATGGCGCCGGACATTGTGAAGGCCATTTCCGAGGGATTTGAACCGGTTCACGCGGCAAAACAGCTGGCCCGGGACTATGATCTGGACGACAAACTGGTGTACAAGTGGTTTCAGCTGACCGAAGCCGATCTGGAGCGGTACCGAAAACGCCATTCCTGGACCGTTCTGGTCCCCCTCTGGGGCGGCCTGTTGGTCGCTGCGGGCGTGTTCCTGATGGTCGTCTTCGGGGAATCGGAGTGGTCTGAGTCGTGGGTTCGCTACGCCTTTGGTGCAGCGGCGGTTCTTTTCGGTACGGGCGTTGTCCTTCTGCCGGGTCTGAAGAGGCGTGCTTTTCGCCGAAAACTCCAGGAGTTGACCAGTGACTACTGAAAATCGGTGGTAAATCTTCTTTGGTAGCTGATAAAAACAGTGATATACTGGTGGTGTACAGACCGATCTCTTTTACCTGACGGGAAGAGTCGGTTGTGTAAGGAGGTAGCTGCCGGGGTGACCCGGCAGCTCATTGTTCACCGCCCGTTACATACATCCGCCGTTGCGTTGCCGGGATTTAAGTAGACGTGGTACAGTTGCCCCTTGTTATGAACATGGAGGCATTTGTACTCGGAAGCGGCGGCTCTATGCCTCTGCCAAATCGTCATCTCACTTCTGTAATGCTGCGGCGGGAAGGTGAGGTTTTTTTGTTTGATGCCGGCGAGGGCACTCAGGTGAGTCTTCGGGCACTCAATCTCAAGTGGAAGAAAATCAGCGCAATTCTCATCTCCCATACTCATGCGGACCACGTCACCGGCTTGCCGGGAATGCTCATGCTTTCCAGCCAGGTGGATCGGGAAGACCCGTTGTACGTTATCGGTCCGCCTCGGATCGCAGAATACGTGGAGTCCAACCGTCGATCTCTTGAGATGTACATCAACTACGAAATCCGGGTCCAGGAAATCGCCGATCCTTCGGTGCCGCAAACTGTTTTTGAAGGTGACGGCTTTTCCATTCGGTCCTTTCCGCTGCGCCACTCCCGGGTATGTGTCGGTTACAGTTTGACGGAAGATACCCGGCCCGGTGTCTTTTATCCGGACAAGGCCCAGGAACTGGGTGTACCTCGGGGTCCGCTCTGGGCGCGGTTACAGTCCGGGGTGTCCGTCCAACTGGAGGACGGCAGGACGGTGACTCCCGGTGAGGTTATGGGTCCGCCCAGAGCGGGCCGGAAGTTCAGCTATGTTACCGACACTTTACCGATAGAGACCATACCTGGTGAAATCGCCGGATCGGACTTGCTCATAAGTGAGGGGATGTTTACCGAAGAACACCGTGAAACTGCCCGGTTAAAAAAACATATGACCGCAGCCGATGCCGCACGAATTGCCCGGCAGGCGGGAGGGGTAGGGCGGATGGGCCTGATCCATTACAGCCCGCGGTTTACGAACCGTCAGTTGAAGAAGCTTCTCCAGGAAGCGACGGAGATTTTTCCACAGACATTTCTTACCCGAGATCGGATGGTTATCGACATCCCCCATCGGGAGTAGTAAAGGGGTATAGGCTATCAGGCGTTCCCGGTATCAGATGACCCCGGTGGTGCCTCGCAGGTACGCCCTGTAGCGTTGTGGATCCGGTTGAAAACCGACTATTTTCCCGGTGGACCGGTCGGCTCGTTTGAGGGCGGCCCGGCATTCGCCGATAACGCGGTCACCCGATACAAGTCGGCCGTTTCGGGATGAGACGCCGCAGCTGAAATCGCCGTTGGGGGCGTTCCAGCGGTTCCGTTCTTCCCAGTAGTACCGTTGAAAACGTTCTATCTGGCCCAACGTGTCCGAAAGGGTTGTTGACGGAAATACTATGACGATGTTGTCCCGGCCAAAGCGAAACGACAGATCTGCAAATCCAAAAAAAGATGTGACCAACTTGGCGTTCATAGTGTCGGGTGGTGCTGTACCACCGGAAAACGAGAACATGGCAACGCTGATATCCTGCTCCTGAATTGCCGCCCGTTCGAGTTCGAGGGTCAGGCGGCGCCGAAGGTTGTCTTCAGGAACCAGGAGCGAAGTGTCTCCGGCGGCGGCACCGACTGGGGAATCGACATCGACTGAGGGGTCGATACCGATTGAGGAGGCAACTCCAACTGAGGCGGTGGCCTGATCACCATTTTGGTCGGCGGACGTCGGGGCGGCTGATTTTCCACTTCGGATAATACCGGCCAGGGTGACTGCGAGAAGGAGGACGAGAAAGGCCAGAATGGCGACGAGAGAATTTCTGAGGATGGGAAAAACCGACTCACGATCAAGAACGGGAAAAACTGCCGTTACAATACGGCGTTCGCCGTTGGAAAGGGTGAACGTCCGGGTATACTGCTGGTGGACCATCCTGTTCATGTTGATGACCGGTGGAACGGGAACGTCGGGAATACCGGCCGCCCCGAGGAAGCGATCGTCCCGGGCCCAGAGATAGTCGATACCCAGGTCAAATGAATAGACACTGACAAAGGCAGGATAGGGGTTGTCCGAGAAGAAGAGTTCGGTCATCCCCCGGCTCGCTTCCGGTAGGGGCTGATCTCTCCAGCGACTCTGTATGTTCGCGACGATGGTCTCAAAGGACCGACGAGCTTCCGTTTCGTTGGTCTGCCGCACCTGGATCAGACCGACCAAAATAACGGTAATAACGGTCAGAAAAAATAGGATGCTTCCAATAACGTAAAGTCGCTCACGTACGCGATTCATCTCTTTTTGAGTATCGACCTAAATGAAGAAAAATGAAACCCCATAATGCTCATTCAAAAACCGTTATGTTCCGAAATTATCGCCCCTACTTTTTTGAAGAGAGCTGCTAAACGCGTTTCCAGCGGAAGGGTCAAATCTGCGCCGACCGGCGACAGTCCGGCGGTCGCCAACAGTTCGACCGATGCCGACAGTTCGACTGATGCCAAAAGGGGGATATGGGCTCTTCCGTGGGGCCCAAGCTGTTCAAGAACTTCGGGGGTAGACCGGTCTGCAAAACCGGTAATCTGCCGTACCAGGCGGTTCAGCTCTTCCCTGTGGTGGTTCCAGAAGACCGAAATATCGGGGTGGGTCGGTCCGGGGCCGCGATCTTCAGAATAGGTGCTGCCGGACTGCGGGTGGTGGAGGATGTGCCGGAAGCGGTCGGCCTCTTCTTTCATGCCGGTTCTCCGGAAGACCGGTCGGGACGCCGTGATACGCGTCGTATTTGGATACACCTGGGCTGCGAAGAACGTCTCTGCCGGATGTGTTCGGTGTGCCCGGGCGTCGGCGAGGGTGTAATGATACGTTCCCCGCGCGTAGGTTTTCCCGGCGGGATAGGAAAAATCTGCTCCCACAACGGCTTCGACCGTGCCCCCCAGGTACTGGACCAGACGAAGCGCGGCCTCCGTGACGTTGCGGCTCCCCGGCAGATCGAGAAGGGGAAAACCTGAAGAAAAGAGGAGCCGGTGCAGAGGGTGTCCGCTGGCCAGAGGAATTACGTGGTGCGCCTTGTCGTGAAGGGAGGGAGAAACCCCCATATCGGCCCAGAGATACGTGACCCGATGAGGAAGTGTTCTGAAATGCAGGGGGCTCCACCCCTGAGGATCCAGCGTAACGGCGCCAAAAAAAGGACGTCTTCGGCCGGCAAACGCGGGCAGCGCCGTGTCGACCACAAGTTCGTGAGCATCCGATTCGCCGCGATCGTTCTGGAGAAAGGTGTCAAGAGACGGGCCGGCAGCCATAATTCTCACCGGCCGGGACAACAGCTCCTCGCGAGAGGCTGCGATATGGCCGGGCAGGGTGTCCCACCGGAGGCGGAGGGAGTTTTGCAGGGTATGGAAAAACCAGGGGCGGCCGTAGTGGCGCATGGTGTGGTATTCACCGGCGATATGGTTGAGGCACCGTTTCAGGTGGCGGTAAAGTGTACTGAACTGTTCCCGACAGGAGTCCCGGTCGGTCCATGGGGTGAGATTGAAGGTGATCAGATGGTCCCGGAGCAACGGTTGGTGTACCTGAGTGACCTGGGTGACAAGGTCTTCCGAGTCGGCGGCCAGACGTAATCTGCCGGACTCAAGCTCGGCTGTAACGTCCGTTATCTGCAGGACCGCCCGGAGCGTCGAAATATCCGTTTCGGCAACAACAACAACGGCGTGCCGGTGACGGCCGAGGTACTCCCGGGGGACAAAGGCGCCCCCCATACCGAATACCACCAGCGTAGCCGCCTCCTCCAGTGAGTCTACGATCCGGCGCGCCTCTTCCCGGGGACGATACCGGGAGTGGAGCTGCAGTGTTCTGCCCGTTTCAGCGCCGGCTGTAACCGAAGGGGAGCCGTCCCCGGCGGTCTGGGGGACAAGGTCCGGATTTGGGCGGGCGGAACCGATCGTCGTCGCCGTTGCGGGCTGATAACGGGACAGTGCCTCCAGGTTTCTTCTGAGACAGGAGTGGCCTTCGGTCACGGCGAACTCAGCCATGGCGAACCCAACCATGGCGAACCCAGTTCAGACAGGTATCTACAACGGTCCGCGCCGCTTTCACGGCGTCCTCAGCCGGCCGTTCTCCCCGGGCGGCCGCAAGAGTTTCAACGGGGGCCAGGTGAAGCAGAAGCATTTCCGCCCTGTCGGTACGTTCCGAAAGCTCGTCCCACCAACCCTTGAGCGCGTTGATCCCGTGGTTTTTCCGCTGTGCCAGGGGCGGACGGTCACTCTGCTGGAACGTCACCGGAGGTTTTACCGCTGCCTGGGAAATAGTATGGATTCCATCGGCGGTCCGGGGAGCCCCACGTCTCCGGTCCAGGTCGGTACTCCAGACCGGAGATGGAGCCAAATGGCTGATCACCTTCCGTCGGCCCAGGTCGTCGATAAGTGTTTCCATCGGTTCCAGAAACGTCTTCAGCGCGTCGGATCGAA
>JBAYPC010000129.1:0-7423 GCA_041677905.1 Alkalispirochaeta sp.
GGATAAAATCATATCCGCTGGGGTCGAAGGTCTTCGCCGCCTTTCGGGCGCGGCCTGCTGCCCATTCAATGTACCGCCGGTCATCGTCGGTTGGTCCGTTGTAGTCTACGTAACTGCGATAGACCGGAAAGTGGGCGACGATATCGGTCAGGGCGCGCCTCAGGGCAAGCCGGGAGAAATCCCGGGTTTTTCGGCTGCTTTTGGCCAATCTGCTGAGCCTGTTGGCCAGAACGTTCAACTCACTGGCCAACGTCTCCTGCATGGTTCGGTACTTGGCGCGGATCACTTCCGCTTCAAAATCCCGGGTCGTACCGACAAAGAGCTCATATGCCCGGGTGATGCCGTCTTCGCCGTCGGGCGAGAAGAGGACCTCTGCTACTTCGGCCATGTGCTCGTATCCGGTGGTCCCGCTGACCGGCCATTCGGATAGGATGTTTTCGTGGCCGGCGAGGATCTTTTCCACCACGACGTAGATCGGTTGGTCGATTGCAGCGCTGGATCGGGAGTCGACGGGGAAGGTCTTCCCCAACAGTCGGTAGGCCGCCGCCTCCTGGAGACGCTGAAGATACGCCTTGGGGTCCAACAGGCCGTCTATGTGGTCGAGCCGCAACCCCTGGATCACCCCGTCCTGGATGTAGCGCAGTATCAGCTGGTGGGTGATTTCAAAGACTTCGGGCAACTCGATACGCAGCGCCGCCAGGTCGTTTATATCAAAGAAACGGCGGTAGTTTATCTCGTTGGAGGCGAGACGCCAGTAGGCGAGGCGGTACGCCTGGGCTTCCAGAAGTGAGTGGAGTCGGTCAAAGCTCCGGTCGTCACCGACGGTACCGTTCCAGTGATCGCAGAGAGCCTTCATACTCTCTGAAACTTCCGGGTGTTCTGCGGCAAGCCGCGCGAGGGTGCCCTGCAGTTCGGCGGCCTTTCGGACAAGGATAGCCTGCCGACTGGCGCTTTTGTTTCCCGGACCCAGGGCCCCAAAGGCCGTCGCCAGAGCTGCGATCTGGTCCTGCTGTTGCGGGGCGACCGGTTCTCCGGAGGGGGGAAACGCACCGTTCGAAGTAAGTTCTTTGAGGATACGCTGGTAGTGGCGCGGCGAAACGGGCAGGCGATGTTCGTAGTAATGAACGCTGAAGGTGCCCCGGGAGGCGTCAAATATGAGGCGGAGTTCGCCGTTTTCCAGCACCGTTCCGTACTGGTCACCCAGAACGGGAACCAGGACCTTTCCGCGGAGACTCTGTTCCGACGGTTTCCAGTCGATGTCAAAAAACGAGGCGTAGGGTGAGTAGCGCCCCCATTCCAGCACGTTCAGCCACCAGACGTTGTCCGAATACCCCACGCCCATGTGGTTGGGAACAAAGTCCACAACAAGGCCCATATCGTGCCGGTGCAGTTCATCGGCCAGGTGGTAGAGGTCCTCTTCCGTGCCCAGCTCGGGATTCAGCCTGTTGTGATCGACGATATCGTACCCGTGGGTGGAACCTTCCCGCGCCGCAAGAATCGGCGACGTGTAGAGGTGGCTGATACCGATCGACGCCATATAGGGCACCAGGTCTGAGGCATCCTGAAAGGTCATTGACGAGGAGAGCTGCAGGCGCATCGTTGCCCGGGGAAACGGGGGGATCATAGTGGTTCCTTCCATACCATGGTGGTCCAGGGCGGAAAGACGTTCCGTTCCCGGCGGCCGTCCGGTGTGGCGACGTAAAGTGGATCGATATTCGGGAGTTTTCCCCGTCGTCGACGCTCCGACGTCAGGTTGAAGGCGATGCTCCACCGGGAATCTGGAGCGTCCCAGGTGACACGAGGTACGGTACTGCCTCGGGTCTTTCCTCCGGTTGTTCCTCCCGTAACGACTCCGGGGCGCAGCCGGGAAAGGACCGGTACAAGCTCGGTTCGGCGCAGGTCCAGGAGGTGGCGATACCGCTGAAACCACTTGTTCTTGATACCCTCGGGCAGCACACAACGCCGAGCGGTATCGCCGTCCACGGGATCAGGAATGCCGTCAAGACCGAACTCGCGGCGCCGGCCGGCCCGGACCGCTTCGGCCAGTTCCTCTCCAAAGTCACAGAAGAAGAGGAACGGCCGGGTTGTTCCCGTCTCTTCACCCATGAAGATGAGGGGAATCTGCGGCGCTAAAAGGTGCAGCGCCACCGCAGCGTGGAGGGCATCCGCCGATGTAAGTGCAGCAAGGCGTTCTCCCTGGGCGCGGTTGCCGATCTGGTCGTGGTTCTGCAGAAACGAAATGAACCGGGTCGGAGAAAGATGGGAACTCGGTTCTCCCCGGGGCAGGCCGGTTCCGGGTGAAAGCTCTCCCTGGTATACGAAGCCTTCCGCCAGCGCCCGCGCCAGTTTCTGTTCCGGGTTTTTGGCGTAATCACCGTAGTACCCGAAGTCCTCCCCTGTAAGGAGCACGTGAAAGGCGTGGTGGATGTCGTCGTTCCACTGGGCGTTGTAGAGGTCCGGGGAGAGAAATGACGCCTGGTTTTTGTCGTTTTCGAGGACGAGATGGACTTCTTTTCCCTTGGGGCTGTACCGGCGAATCGTTGCGGCGATTTCATTGAGAATATGGACACCGCCACCGGCGGCGGCAGGGTCGTGGATGGCGTGAACGGCGTCCAGGCGCAGTCCGTCGATGCCGTACTCCCTGATCCAGTAGACGCCGTTCTCTACAAAAAATCTGCGGACCTCCGGTCGGGAAAAGTCGATCCCCGGTCCCCAGGGGGTTTCGATACGGTCTGAAAAGAACTGAGGGGCGTAGAGATGCAGGTAGTTCCCTTCCGGGCCGAAGTGGTTGTAGACGACGTCGAGCCACACTGCCAGGTCGGCGGCGTGGGCCGCACCGATCAGTTTCAACAAGTCCCCGGGAGAACCGTAGGCGCGGTCCGGGGCAAATGGGAGGACTCCGTCGTACCCCCAGTTGCGCCGTCCGGGGAAGTCGGCCACCGGCAGAAGCTCAAGAGCCGTGACGCCCAGCTCGGTTAGCCGCGGCAGTTGGGGAATGACTGCGGCAAAAGTACCGTCTCCGGTGAAGGTGCCGGTGTGCACCTCGTACAGGACCGTTTCCCACCACCGGTGATTGTGGCCCGGTAACGCCAACGGTGGCGGCATGGGACCGGGTCGGTACACCACGCTCGGACCGTGGACATCCCGGGATTGGCGGCGGGACGCCGGATCGGGAACGAGGAGGTCGTCGTTGATGAGGAAGCTGTAAGGTGTTCCAACGGGGCTTGCCAAGGGGGGCGAGAGATACCAGCCGTCGGCGTCCCGGGTCATACGGTGAAACTGGTCGGAGAGTTTAAGATCTACCTGCCGGGCCTCGGGGGCCCACAGGCGGAATACCACTCCCTGAGAGGTGAAATCCGGTCCGAAACGGTAAAAGAACGGTGTGGAGTCGCTCATGTGAAGACCTTCACGCCCGGCCCCTTCGGTAGAGGGCAAAACTGCGGGCGTCTATGCTTATCTTACCCTGTCGCAGTGTTGTCGGGGCGCTGGAGATTTCCAGGTGCCATTTTTGCCCGGTTGGAAGTTCGGGTACGGTAAAACGCATGCGCTTCCGCCCGGCATGGAGGAAAAAGAGGAATGTGTCGTCCGGCTCCTGCTCACCTTTTTCGCTGAGAAATCGGTCGCCGGCCTCACCGCTTATGAGGATCTGCAGGCTCCGGAGTTTCGGGTTGTGCCAGTCCTCTTCGGTCATCTGCCGGCCCTCCGATGTGAGCCAGGTGACATCTCGGACGTCCTCCGTTCCGGGAATGATCTGTCCGTGGAAAAAACGGGAGCGCCGCAGAACGACGTGGTCCTGACGCAGTCGGATGAGTTTTCGGGTAAACTGGAGCAGCCGACGTCCTGCCTGGCTGTGTTCGTCTTCCCAGGGCATCCAGCTTACCCGATTGTCCTGGCAGTAGGGGTTGTTGTTGCCGTTCTGGGACCGGGCAATCTCGTCCCCGGCGGTAATCATGGGAACACCCTGACTCAAAAGAAGAGTACCCAGAAAATTACGCATCTGCCGGAATCGCAGTTCCTGTATGCGGGGAGAGTCGGTAGGACCTTCCACGCCGAAGTTCCAGCTGAGGTTGTTGTTGTTCCCGTCTTTGTTGTCTTCGCCGTTGGCTTCGTTGTGCTTTTCGTTGTAGCTGACCAGATCGTGAAGGGTAAAACCGTCATGGGCGGTCACGAAGTTGATTGAAGCCCAGGGTCGACGTCCCTGCCGGTTGTAGAGGTCTGCAGAGCCGGACAGACGGGAGGCGAGCTCCGGCAGTTTTCCGGCATCACCTTTCCAGAATGACCGGACGGTGTCCCGGTACTTGTCGTTCCACTCACTCCACCCGGGTGGAAAATTACCCAGCTGGTACCCGTCGGGACCGGTGTCCCACGGTTCTGCAATGATCTTTGCCGAGGAAAGTACCGGGTCCTGGGCAAGGATATTGAAAAAGCTGGAGTTCCATTCGTATTTGCCGTGTACCCGGGCGAGGGTTGTCGCCAGGTCAAAGCGAAATCCGTCGACCTGCATGTCCTTGGTCCAGTAGCGCAGCGAATCGGTAACCATACGCAGCACCTGGGGGTGGAGGAGTTCCAGGCTGTTCCCCGTTCCGGTAAAATCCTGGTAGTACCGGGGAGCATCAGGCATAAGGCTGTAATAGGACGCGTTGTCGATACCTCGAAAGGAGAGGGTAGGGCCCATGTGGTTGCCCTCGGCGGTGTGGTTGTACACAACGTCCAGGATTACCTCTATACCGGCGTCGTGCATGACCTGGACCAGGGTCTTGAAGTCTTCGATCCGGTTGTCGGCCAGGTACTGGTTGTCCGGGGCAAAAAACCCGATGCTGTTGTAGCCCCAGTAGTTGGTAAGGCCCCGCTCAACGAGTCGGCGATCGCGGACAAAGGCATGTATGGGAAGGAGTTCTATGGCGGTTATTCCCAGGTCCCGGAGGTAGTCGACAATTTCCGGCCGGGCGAGAGCACGGAAGGTTCCCCGGATCGACTGGGGTATGTCTGGGTGTAGCATGGTAAATCCCCGGGGATGGAGCTCGTAGATGATGCTCTGGTCCATAGGTGTTTCCGGTTTTGGGCTGCGCCCCCAGGTGAATGCATTGTCAATGACACGGCATTTGGGTACATACGATGCTGAGTCCCGTTCGTCAAAGGAGGTGTCCTCGTCCTTACTTCCGACGACGTACCCGAAGAGGGCATCATTCCAGATGAGTTCTCCGGTGAGCCCCCGGGCGTAGGGATCCATCAGCAGCTTGTTACTGTTGAACCGGTGGCCTTCTTCGGGACGGTAGGGACCGTCGACCCGGTATCCGTAGAGCTGTCCGGGACGCAGGTCCGGCAGATAGGCGTGCCAGATTTCGTTGGTGTACTCCGGAAGGGGGAGTCTGGCCACCTCCTGTTGTCCGGTGGGATCGAACAGGCAGAGGGTGACCGACTGGGCGTGTTGGGAGAAGAGGGCGAAGTTAACGCCGCTGCCGTCCCAGGTTGCCCCCAGGGGATAGGGCCTTCCGGGCCATACTCGATATCGGGTGTTTGAATGGGTCATGGCAGGTTTGATCTGCTCCTGAGCAGGGTGTAAAAGGCCGGTGCCGGTATGGGTTGGGCAAAGTAAAAGCCCTGCAGGTAGTCTATGGGCAAGCTGCGCACCAGCTCGTACTGCCGGTCTGTCGCCACGCCTTCAACGACAACCTGCTTACCCCGGGACCGGATGGTATTTATTATACTTTTCAGATAATCGATATCTTCAGAATTCTGCCCCAGTTCGGCAATGAAGTCCTTGTCGATCTTGACGGTGGAGACGGGCAGGTACTTCAGGTAGCTCAGCGAGGACTGGCCGGTACCGAAATCGTCGATCCAGATGTCAACTCCCATGGCGGTCAGTTCGTCCATGGCTGCTTTTGAGTACCGGCTGTTTTCGATGGTCCGACTCTCGGTGAGTTCCAGTTTCAGGCGGGCAGCGTTTTCCAGGCCGGCATCACGAATCGCCTGTTCGACGACGATGGGAAGGCTGGAATCGGCGATGTTGACGGCACTGATGTTCATGGTGACAAAGATGTCGTAGTGGGCCGACCATTCGACGATTGACCGGGCCGCATTGTAGAGGGCGAGTTTGTCTATGGGGGCGATCAGTCGGCTGTCTTCGGCGACGTTAATGAAATCTGCAGGCGCCAGGAGGCCCCGTTCAGGGTGGTTCCAGCGCATGAGCGCCTCGGCACCGCAAATTCTGCCGGTAGGGTCAACTATGGGCTGGTAGTAGAGTTCCAGCTCTTCCCGTTCAAAAGCGCGCTGCAGGTCGGTACGCAGGATA
The DNA here is from genome assembly GCA_041677905.1 of Alkalispirochaeta sp. Lineage (GTDB taxonomy): Bacteria > Spirochaetota > Spirochaetia > DSM-27196 > Alkalispirochaetaceae > Alkalispirochaeta. The sequence goes on from JBAYPC010000129.1 coordinate 6,293, forward strand.
AGGCGTTCTGAGGCGGCCTGGTGGGTTTTTTTGTCGTAATGCAGGAACGGAACGCCCTGTTGCTCCGCTTCAATGACGGCAGAATTGGCGCAGTCGAAGAGGTCATCCACATCGGTGGCGTCGGTGGGGTACAGGGAGATGCCGATGTGGCAATCAGGCGCGAGATCCAGCTTTCTGAAGCGGTAGGGCACGGTGACGGCGGACTGGATCTTTTCGGCCACGATAATGGCATCCAGGGGGGTTGCCAGTTCGGGTAGAAGGACGACCAGATTGGTCCCTTCCCAACGGAAGGTGTAGTCACTCTTGCGAATCGTCTCCTGGATGCGAATACCGGTGTTTTCAAGGAGGAGATCACCGATGGTATGGCCGTGCATCTGGTTTATCTGCTTGAAATTGCGGAGCATCACAAAGAGCATGGCCATGGTGGGGGTTCCCCTGTTTGCCCGCTGGATTTCCCGGTCGGTTACCAGTTTGATGGACCTGCGGTTCAAGAGGCCTGTGACGGGATCCTGGTACTCGTAGGGGTTGTCTTTACCCGGTGTGGAAAGTCGGCGAGCCGGCCGCGCGGTGATCACCACCTCTTTTATGGTGGGGCCGGTGTCGGCGACGAGGGGTGTGCAGGTTATATCTTCTGATTCGTCGTGACGGTTGAGGATGTTCAGGCCGGTAAAACGGTTTGTCTCTCCCCGAAAGGCTGCGGCTACCCCGTCAAGGAGCTCTTGGGCGGGCTCGGACTGGAAGTAGTCTCTGAGGGGGATGCCCGAGGCCAGGGAGCCGGGCGTGTCGGTAGCGGGGGCGTCGGTAGTGGATGCGCCGGTGTCGTCCATCTGCTGGTAAAATCGGGCGTTGGCGTACACGACGGCCGCGTCGGGATTTAGAATCACCACAGTCTCAGAGACGGCGTCCAGGGCCGACAGCAGGATTTGTTGGTCCATTGCCTCCATCATACTATAGAAAGACGGGTTGATAACAACAGATTACGGTATAAAACGCAGTTCTATGTGGAGATGGGGTTCGGTTTTGCTGGTGAGAGTGCCGGCTATTTGTCCGGCCAGGGACTCGATGAGTGTGAGGACCGGGGTTGGTGGAGCTGTGGCGGAGGCGGTGGATTCGACGGTGAGAGTGGAAGAC
>JBAYPC010000130.1:0-7401 GCA_041677905.1 Alkalispirochaeta sp.
GAAATGGACCAGATAAACCCGGAGTTCCCCAACACTGATGTCGTTATCGTTCTCGGCGCCAACGACGTGGTCAACCCCCTGGCTCGAGAGTCGTCAGGATCACCCATCAGCGGCATGCCCATACTCAACGTGGACAAAGCCCAAACCGTCGTCGTGATCAAACGGAGTCTCAGCCCCGGATTTGCCGGCATTCCCAACCCCCTCTTTGCCATGGACAACACGCTCATGCTCTTTGGAGACGGCAAGAAAGTTATGGAAGAACTCGTGGCAGCGTACAAAGAAGCGTAACTCTGGCCTGTCGGAATTTCTGAATTTTTTAGAACGAACCCAAGGGTTCTGCCCGGCTCACCCCCACCCCACCGCGCCACCCGGATCGGTGGGGGCCCTTGGGCCTTTTCCCGTGCTACAATAGTGACATGGCAACCCATATAACAACACTGATTGAAAACCACCAGGACCCCAAAAAAACCCTCCGTGCCGAGCACGGACTGTCCTTTTTCGTCCGCCACAACGGCACAACCCTCATCCTGGACACCGGACAGAGCGACGGCTTCATAGAAAACGCCGCCGCTCTGGGTGTGGACCTCTCAACGGTCCAGCACATCGTCATCAGCCACAGCCACTACGACCACACCGACGGACTGCCCCACCTGATGGAACACCTGCTGAAATCTCCTGCCGGACCCACCCTGCACCTTCACAGAGATTTTTTTCACAAGAAGTACGCCGATGAAGAAGAAAGACTCCGGTACTACGGGCCGTCCTTGGACGAGACAACAGTCAAGACGTGGGCCAAAGCGTGGGCTTCGAAAGCCTCGGCCCCGGCACAGCCCCACCCCGTTACCCTCAAGACCACCGAAGAGACCGGCACTACCATCGCCCCGGACGTGCACCTTGTGACCCGTTTCGCCCGCACCCACCCGCTGGAAGTCAACAACCCGCGATTCGTCGTCCGCCGCACCGCCGGTGACTCGCCCCTCGAAATCGACGACTTCCGGGACGAGCAGTGTATCGTTCTGGAAACGGCAAAAGGACTGGTCGTACTGGTCGGCTGCTCACACCCGGGTATCATGAACATGCTCGACACCATCCGGTCACGGTTTAACTCACCGATCCACGCCGTCCTGGGGGGAACCCACCTCGTCGAGGCGCAGGGCCCCCGCCTTGAAGAGGCGGTCACCTACCTCACCGACGGCACAATCGACCGGCTCGGCCTCTCCCACTGTACCGGCGACACCGCCATGGCCATCCTGGCGGACAAAACCGAGAGGTTCTTTCCCAACGTAGCGGGAACCGTTTTTTCGGTAAGCTGAAGCTACCGCGATAGGTAAGAAAGCTCCTCCGGTAGAACGATGTTGTTCCCCATCTTGTCCTCGCCGTAACCGTTCTGTGCCAGGATTTCCAGGTCCTTCAACGCCCGGCTGTCCCCCTCAAAGCGGACAAATATCTCACTCTGGATATCCATCTTGGCAATCGACATGAAGTGCCGGATGTAACGGGCCGCAAAATCTGCCATTGTCGGATCATTTTCCACCTGCAGATCTCCGAACGAAAAATCCGCATCGTACATCACAATCTTCCCCTCACTCATCAGCTGTACAAAAAGCAGTTGCAAGTCCCGGACCAGATCATTCCAGACTTTCGTAAGCGGCGCCTGCAGCTCCGACCGCTTACTCAGCATCTCACCGATATACCGCCGCTTCCACGCGTTAATCGCCTCATTTGCCCGAAACAGCTCCAGCGGCGACGATGCGTCGTAGGCCTCATCATCCAGGTACATCGTCACCGCACTACCGTAGTGATGGACAATCCGGGAGACCAACGTAGACGGCCGCACGTGAAACCCCCGGTAGTTGGGAATCGGCACTTCAATCGACGTAGACGTCGTGTACTTCTGAACCATGGACCGACACAGTTGGACCGCCGAGTCCATAAAATCCCGGGCAAACCGCAGCGGATACTCAAAAACCAGGTCCCGCAGCGCCGCCGGTTCGACGGGAAAGCGCGTATCCTGATAGGTATCTCTGCGCAGAGCACTCATATGCCTGATAAAATAGTGGACCAGATCAGTCGCAACCGACAGCAAGTGGTAGATGATACTGACATGACCCCTGAGGTAGTGCAGCTGTCCATCCTGCTGCTCCAGGTCAGACTCAAAAATGTAGGTGTCGTACAAGGACTGCAAATTGTGAAACCGCGCCTCTACAATTCTCAGACGCTCCTCGCTGATCGGATGGGGAATGCAGTCCCTATAAGAACCGACCGAACGCTGCATCAGGACGTCCCGTACGTCCGTATCTTCCGAAAGATTCAAAAACTGCGTCGCCAGATAGACCACCTGTTCGCCGATCCGGGCCACATGACGCACCGCCCGGTCCACCGGCAGACGGTAGAACAATTCGTCTGGTTCACACGGCCGAAACATCTCGATCTCGCCATCCGGATAGACCCGGCAACTCCGACTCTGGGCAATGATGGACTCAGCCGCCACAATAACGGCCCCCTTCATCGTCCCGATCACCCCGTCGGTTTTCCGCCGAAACTCCTCCTGTACCTCCAGAAGCCGGTACTGTTCAATGGAGTTACGGATATGCAGAACATCATACGTGACAATGGAAAAGTTCTTCGCCGCCGCAATGGCCTCCCGAAACGGAAACCACCGCTCATTTGTCTGGGCCCCGTGGGCATCAAGGAGCTCCTGCAGGCGCGCAGTCCGCTCACGAAACCGACTCAAAAAATCCCGGCACGGAAATGCCGGATCGTCCTGCGCCTGCAACGCGAAATGACACAATCCCACCACCGGCTCCGTCATCTTCCGCACCGTCCTGCGGAAATCTTCATGATCAACCTGATTCGTCCCCATCTTGTGAACCAGACTACGCGCATCGACCAAAGAACGCAACAGCTCACCGTTTTGATAATATTTGACCGCCGGCGTTCACAGAACGTGGAAGGACAACGCAACTCCTGCGGTGACAATGGCGACCATGCTGGTGAGCTTTATCAGTATGTTCAGACTCGGCCCCGACGTATCCTTGAAAGGATCGCCCACAGTATCACCAACAACAGTAGCGCCGTGGACATCTGAGCCCGGCCCCCCCAGATTACCTTCTTCTACGTACTTCTTGGCGTTATCCCAGGCACCGCCCGAATTGGCCATAAAGACGGCCAAAAGAAAGCCCGAACTTAAAGCCCCCACCAGAAGCCCCATAACACCGGGAATTCCAATGAGAATTCCCGCAAGCACAGGGGCGACGATCGCCAATACCGCCGGAAGCACCATCTCTAACTGAGCCGCCTTGGTTGATATCTCCACACACCGGGCGTAGTCAGGCTTTTCCGTTCCTTGGAGAATCCCCGGTTTTTCCCTGAACTGTCGACGAACCTCCTGAATCATCTTCTCTGCGGCGCGACCAACGGCGTTCATCGTGATACCACTGAACAAAAACGCCATCATGGAGCCGATAAAGACACCGACCAGTACCTTCGGGTTCATCAGAGTGACCTGGAACGAGTCCAGAAGCTGGGCAACCGTCGCCTCGGCCGTCTCGATAACCGCACCGGTACTCAACTGGATAGTAGCGTAGGCGCCCCCCAGTATTTGGGTCATCGTGATCTTGACCTCCTGCAGGTACGAAGCCAGAAGAGCCAGACCCGTTAACCCCGCCGAACCGATGGCGAAACCTTTACCGGTGGCGGCGTTGGTATTACCCAGACTGTCCAGAGCGTCCGTACGGGTACGGACAATATCTTCCAGACCGCTCATCTCGGCGTTTCCACCAGCGTTGTCCGCGATGGGACCGTAGGCATCGGAGGCAAGGGTGATCCCCAGGGTAGAGAGCATTCCGACTGCAGCAATACCGATACCGTAGAGACCCGCCCCTGCGTCGGCAAAGTCACCCTGTGCCGCAAAGAGATAGGCCACAATGATCGCAGCCGAAACGGCCAGTATCGGAATGGCCGTCGAGATCATCCCCGTTCCCAAGCCGGAAATGATGACCGTCGCGGCTCCGGTTGTGCCGCTTTTGGCTATTTTTTTGGTAGGTTTGTAATGGGAGGACGTGAAGTACTCCGTTGATTTGCCGATTACAATTCCCGCTATCAGGCCCGTCACTATGGCCGCCCCAATTCCGGCCCAGTTGGACAGACCGAGAAGATAGAGAACCCCAAAAGACATCACCGCAATCAGACCGGCACTGGTGTAGATACCGCGGTTAAGGGCATTGAGAAGGTTCTTCTGAGTCGCGTCTTCCCGACTGCGAACCAGAAATATACCTGCGATGGAGAGTACAATCCCCATACCGGCGATCAGCATTGGCGCAACGACGGCTCGAAACTGTTGGTCAAACCCGGCGCCGGCAAAGGCGGTAGCACCTAATGCGGCAGTGGCCAGAATAGAACAGCAGTACGATTCGTACAGATCCGCACCCATCCCCGCCACATCCCCAACGTTATCACCTACGTTATCGGCGATCGTGGCGGGGTTCCGGGGGTCATCTTCCGGGATGTTTGCTTCGATCTTTCCAACCAAGTCCGCTCCAACGTCGGCCGCCTTAGTGTAAATACCGCCCCCCACCCGGGCAAAGAGAGCGTAGGCCGACGCACCCATTCCAAAAGTAAGCATGGTGGTGGTGATAGTGATCAGTTTGTCCCCGTATACCGAACTGAGAATGATAAACCACACCGATATGTCCAGAAGACCGAGACCAACGACTATCAGTCCCATGACGGCACCACTGCGAAAGGCGATCCTCAAACCCTGGTTGAGAGACGTCCGGGTGGCGTGAGTTGTCCGGGCCGACGCCTGGGTGGCCATCTTCATCCCGAGAAAACCGGCCAGGGCGGAAAAAAAACCGCCGGTGAGAAACGCGAAGGGCACCCAGGGGTTCTGTACCTTCATTCCATATGCGAGGAATGCAAACACACCGGCCATAACCAGGAAAAAGATCCCGACCACTTTGTACTGCTGACGAATATACGCCGACGCTCCTTCCCGAACCGCTGCGGCGATTTCCTTCATCCGCTCAGTACCTTCGCTCTTCGACATCGTTTCCCGGTAAAAGTAGAAGGCTGCCAGAAGTGCCAGTAACGCAGCGGCAGGGGCAAGCCAAAAGAATGGAATAAACATACGTACCTCCTGTAAGTAGCGACAGACGTGAGCTGGAGTGGACATACGCGGCAAATGTAAACGAAAAGAGGGAGCCAACCGGTTTCCTCGGCCGTGTGCAGCTCGTACCTCAAGCATAGTAGCTTCCGCATAGAGATTCAACGGACAAATTGAACTTGCGTTCTGCGGTGCACGTGCCGTCACCCCACAGAGCTGCCCGGATCGGCGGGATAACGTAGAAATGCAGATTCTTGACCGGTTCCTTCTTGACCCATGTTACAAGGGCCGTCTATACTGCCCCATGGCGAATTCTTCAACCACGTTCAAACCGAAATGGAATAGCGGTAAAACAAAAGTCATACGTGTTCCAGAAGCTCTATCCGGAAAAGTCCTGGACTTTGCAAGATTTCTCGACACACATGACGGTCATGATGCAGCGGAACCAACTCAGCTTTATCTCGAGGGTACTGCTCAAATCGACACTCGGAAGCCGATCAATATTTCCAAAATAGTTCACAGAAGCCCGTTCAGGTATCCTGGCGGAAAAACGTGGTTTGTGCCATATCTACGCCGGTGGCTCATGTCGTTTGAATCGCAACACCAAATGTTCGTGGAACCTTTTGCCGGGGGCGCCATATGCAGTTTGACCGTGGCCTTTGAGGAGTGGGCGAAGCACGTCGTATTTGCAGAACTGGATGATCGCGTCGCCGCCGTGTGGCATACCATCCTGCAAGGGAACGCGGAATGGTTATCTCAACAAATTCTGGACTTTTCGTTGACAAAAGAACATGTTGTTAATGCGTTGGAAACCGAAGACGGTGCAAGTACCATTACTCTCAAAGACAAAGCGTTTTTGGCAATTCTACGGAACAGAGTACAGCGGGGCGGAATAATGGCCCCCGGGGCAGGTCTTGTCAAGAATGGAGAAAATGGGAAGGGCCTGAAGTCCCGTTGGTATCCGGAAACTCTGGCACGCAGAATAAGAGATATAGATTCTATTCGTGATCGAATCACGTTTGAGCACGTCGACGGATTTCGGTTAATTGAGCGATATCACGACGATTCAGATGTCCTTTTCTTTGCGGATCCTCCCTATACCAAAGCTGCGCGCCGTTTATACCAATTCTGGCAGTTCGATCACAGGAAACTCTTTGAAGCGTTTTCGACTATTGCAGGACACTTTCTGTTAACCTACGACAATACGGAGGAAATCAGATCGCTTGCGGCAGAGTACGGTTTCCAAACTGAAGAGATTACTATGAAAAATACCCACCATACCGAAATGACTGAGCTGCTTATCGGGAACGATCTATCCTGGCTCCACGAAGAAACCTGACCTTTTCTTTTTCTGCGCAAGGCTCGTTTCAAAGCCTTCGAGACTGGCAGGCTTTCCTCCGGTCAATCCCGATACTGCATCAGTCAGCGTGGTAAGGAATACTTCGCCAACTTCTATGCGAAATCCGTTCGGCCCGTGTCGAAAGTCCATGATAAACCACGCTATGTCGCAGTTGGAAACGTGCTCAACACGAGGCATATCTGTCAGGGAATCCCAGAAACTTCGATCAACGACAACTGCAGTTTTTTTTCCCCAACGGGAAATGGTAGGAACCTTGATCTGAAGTTGCGGCATCAGACGTTTTGGTCCTGAAGAACGGTAGTCGGGCCGCCGAGTCTCCGAAGGAAACGGAGTGCCTGGTCCTTGCCAGGTTTTTAGCGAGCTGATTTCCTTAGACATTGATTTTCCGGAAAAATAGACAGCCTGAATTTCCATGGCACACCAGTTCATTGGACCAGGATCCTCGCGTACAAGAACCATATCCAACATTCCCACAGTTTTTGAATCAGTACCTTCAGTGTTTCCCATAAGAAATGGGATTTCGGTCACGACTGTAGGAGAGTCGGTACCGATTAACAGTTTGGCAACTTGCGAAAATACTGAGCCTCGTTCAATAAAGCGGTTCGGACACGTTGTCACGATACTCTGGTCGACCGGAGTTACTGTTGCACCGATTTCAGAGTACTTTCTCAGCGAACACACACCACCCCTTTTGTTACATTTACCACTTGGATATCTAAAAGGGCATATCTTCGGGGGATCAGAAGCAATCTCCCTGATTCGTTCAGGCGACAAATTCGCGAAATCGAGACCATACCATTCGGCAATACCGTACCTTGAAATCATACGGACTAATGCTACACCGCCCTTACGGGCAGGGCAACCGTATCTGTCCTGTAGAACGCAACACCGTCGGTCCGGTAAAAAAGAATACCTGGAGCCAGGCGAGACTTCGGTC
>JBAYPC010000131.1:0-7399 GCA_041677905.1 Alkalispirochaeta sp.
CTTCGGCCTCCAATGGCGCAACGACATCAGTTTTGAGTCCTACATAAAAGGGCGCCACTACGAGCCGTCCACACGCACCCTGTTGATCAAATACACCGACAACTCCACCGAGGAAGACATCATTCTTGTTTATTGAACTTCGTCAGGCCGAAGCCTGACCGGAAGACCCGAGGTACCACACGGATCATGAAGAACATACACCAGCTGCTTACCACACTGCGGGGCCCGGCCCGTTTCTACTTTGTCCGCCACGGCGAGTCCGTCGGTAACACCAAAGGCAAAATGCAGGGCCACCTGGACAGCCCCCTCACCGAAACGGGCCGGGCCCAGGCCCGCCGCACCGGCCGCTGGTTCGCCGACAACGGCATCACCGTTGACCGGGTGTTTACCTCCCCCCTCCTGCGGGCAACCGAAACCGCCGACATCATCGCCCGCTGCGGCGACTATCCCCTCCCGGAGCCCCTGGAAAGCGCCATAGAACTCCACACCGGCATCTTCACCGACCTCTCTTTCCAGGAAATACAGGAGAAATACCCCGCCGAGTACGCCGAGTTTGTCGCGAGAAGCTGGGAATCCGTCCCGGAGGCGGAGTCAATTGCATCACTTATCACCCGGAGCCTGACCACCTGGGAGACCATGGTGGACGCCGTCAACAGCCTTCTAGATACCCCGGAAAGCGGAGAATCCCCCCGTGCTCCGGGCACACCGGAAAACCCCGCCGGCGCTCCCCGAGCCGACACACCCACCGTCCTCACCGTAACCCACGGCGGCATGCTCCAGTGGCTCCTTAAAGTAAACTTCGGCGCCACCCTGGCGGCACCTCCTCCCTGGATGCCCCTCATCCTGATTTCCAACGCCGCCGTCTTCGCGTTCAACGCCCGACCCGTGCGCAGCCATGACAGACAGAACAGACCCCTGTCGTGGTACTACGGCCAGTGGTCACTGATGAACTTCATCCCCGGCAGTGCCGCCAATGCGGCCGCAGACGCCCCGGAACAGTTCCACACCGACAACCAGCGTTTACGCTAATAAGTATCTGGAATCCTGTTGATATTTTGTCGTAAGTCGTTACCGGAAATAAAAATACCCGGAGAAACCGTAGTTTTCCCCGGGCAATTAAACCTAAATCACTGCAGCCTGAATAGATAGCATACAGGCCATCAACACGGTTCTAAATACTACTGATGAGACGTGCCAGCCTTTCGGCGGTAAAGCCCAGCGCCTCGGCCACCTTCTTACCCGGACCACTCTCACCAAACCGGTCAATCGAAAAAATACGCTCCCGGGGAGCAATACCTTCCCAACCCTGCCGGATACCAGCCTCGGCGACCACAGCCGGAATACTCGGCGGAACGACACGGTGCCGGAACCCCTCCTCCTGAGCCTCAAAAAGCTCCCGACTCGGCATCGAAACGACCCGGGCCGGCCGACCACTCAGTTTCACCGCCTCAATAGCCAAAGCCACCTCACTGCCCGTCGCGACAACTACAACCTCCGGCTTTTCAACATCCTGCACCACATAGGCACCACTGCGCATGGACAGCTTCCAGGACGTATCCGCCTTCTTCTGCGTCGGCAGCCCCTGCCTCGTCAGAGCCAGAACCGTAGGACCGTCGTGTTCAAGCGCCATCAGCCACGCCTCGTTCGTCTCCTCAGCATCAGCCGGACGCAGTACCTGCAGACCCGGAATAGCCCGCAGCGCCGCCAGGTGCTCCACCGGCTGGTGCGTAGGCCCGTCTTCACCGACAAAGATAGAGTCGTGAGTGAGCACGTACGTCACCGGAATCTGCATTAACGCAGAGAGACGCAAAGCCGGACGGAGATAGTCACTGAAGACCAGAAACGTCGCCACAAAAGGCCGCAGACCCCCGTACAGAGCCATCCCGTTCGCGATCGCCGCCATCGCATGCTCCCGGACACCAAAGTGAAGCGTTCGCCCCCCCGGTGCATCGGGACCAAAACTCCCGTGCTCAGGCAGCGCCGTGTTGTTCGACGGCGCCAGATCGGCAGAACCACCCACCACATTGGGCAGCATCCGTGCAATCGCCTGCAACGCCCCACCACTGGCCGACCGAGTAGCCACACTTGAACCTTCCTCGTACCGAGGCAGCGTAATATCCTTCAGCAGGTTCTTGAACCCACCCTCCATCGTCTCTTTCCACTGGGCTAAAAGACCCGGATTGGCCGCGCCCCACGCATCAAAAGAAGAGCGCCAGACCGCGTCCGCCTCGGCCAACTCCTTCCGTCGGGCCGCAAAGAACTCAACAGCCGCCGGATCCACATAGAACATCGTTTTCGGATCAACCCCCAGCTCCTTCTTGGTAAGGACAATCTCGTCCCCGCCCAGAGCCGCACCGTGAACACCGGCAGTGCCCGCCTTGTTGGGCGAACCCTTCCCGATAACAGACCTCAACACCACCAGAGTCGGCTTACCCTTCTCCGCCTGGGCCTCACCAACCATCTTGCGGATACCGTCCACGTCATAGGCGTCTCCCTCAAGAACCTGCCACCCGTACGCCCGGTAACGCGCCGCAACATCCTCGGTAAACGCCAGCTCCGTAGACCCCTCAATAGAGATACGGTTGGAGTCGTAAAACACAATCAGCTTACCCAGTTTCAGATGACCCGCCAGAGAACTGGCCTCAGAGGAAAGACCTTCCATGAGACACCCGTCACCGACAATAGAATAGGTGTAATGATCGATAATCGAATGGTCCGCCGTGTTAAACCGGGCCGCCGTCATCCGCTCGGCAATAGCCATACCGACCGCATTGGAAACACCCTGTCCCAGAGGACCCGTCGTCGTTTCCACACCGGCCGTATAACCGTATTCAGGGTGCCCCGGCGTCTTGCTGCCAACCTGACGAAAAGCCTTGATGTCATCCAGAGACAGCCCGTATCCCGAAAGGTAAAGCAGACTGTAGAGAAACATCGAACCGTGCCCCGCAGAAAGAACCAGCCGATCCCGGTTAGGCCAGGCCGGATCAGCGGGATTGTGCCGCATGATCTCCCCGTAGAGCAGCGCCCCCAGTTCAGCCATTCCCATAGGCATACCGGGGTGACCCGAGTTTGCCGCCTCCACCGCATCTATCGTCAAAGTCCGAACGGACAGAGCAACCGCTTTAACCGCATTATTATCCATCATCAACCATCCTCCTCAGGTGTTCTCAAAACGAATTTACGCTTAGAACGCAGTTTACCATAAAGCAACATACCGTGGCAAAAATATACTGAAGAGAAATTGAACCGGACTATCCCGTCGACCTACTTTGACCCGACCGGACGAACACCCCGACGACCTTGATACCCATCCATAAAGACACTCTGCGGAAGAAACCCGAAGACCACACCAAACGCCACCGTGAACTCCTTCGCCCGCAGATCGTACATACCTTCCGTCAGCAGACTGACCGGCGCCCCCGGCAGATTAAAAATCCCGATCCCACCAATCCGACTCAGCGGCGAAAACATCGTCCCAACCTGAAAGAGATTCTCCTCTTCAACCACGTCCATCGTGCGCCGCAGCGTATCAATCTCTCTATGTAAATTGAACTTCGTTTTGTCCAGTTCTTCCTTGAAAAGGACGGCCCGCTCCCGGTAGTTCTTGGTTTCGATCAGAAGGTCCTTGTACGCCTGCCGCAGGTCCAGCTTTTCCGCCTCAAGCCGGGCGACCTCGGCCTCAAACCCCGCGATAAGAAGATCCACCTCGTCTGTGGTGTACAACTCGGCGTTACGCTGAATCTGCTCCTGCAAAAGCCTGCGAGCCTCTTCGTAGCGCTCAACAACGTCCCGAATCGTTCGTTCGTATCGTTCGGGAATATCACTAAAGAGAGGTTCCTCGGGAACGGCCCCATCCTGAGCCCACAGATATCCCGAGAACAGCAGAAAAAAGGTTCCAATAAAGAGAGAAACAGCTCTGAAGCGCCCGCGGGATGTCATATACACCTCATACCGTTTATCGGCGTACAACCTGTGGCCTTGAGCACAACGGGACTACCTCGGTAGGATAGACCAATGAGCAAAAACATAGCGGTACTACCCGGAGACGGAATCGGACCGGAGGTAATGGCGGAAGCACTGCGAGTCCTCACGGCGGTGCAAACCCGGTTTGGAGTCTCCCTTAACACAACCGAAGCCGATGTGGGGGGGATCGCCATCGATCGCCACGGAACGGCCCTGCCCGAGGCCACCGTAGAGACGTGCCGGAAGAGCGACGCCGTCCTCTTCGGTTCGGTCGGCGGCCCCAAATGGGAACACCTCCCGCCGGAAGAACAGCCCGAACGGGGCGCCCTCCTTCCGCTGCGCAAGATATTCGGACTGTTTGCCAACCTGCGACCGGCAATCGTCTTTCCCCAACTGGCCCACGCCTCGCCCCTCAAAGAGGAACTCTTGTCCGGAGGACTGGACATCCTGGTCGTCCGAGAACTGACCGGCGGCATCTACTTCGGTACACCCAAAGGCCGGGACGACGGACAAGGCGACCCCCGGGCTTTTGATACCCTGGTCTACCATAAAAGCGAAATCGAACGAATCGCCAAAGTCGCCTTTGAGGCGGCCCGCGCCCGGGGCGGCACCGGAGGACGGTCGAAACCAGCGGTCTGTTCCATCGACAAGGCCAACGTCCTCACCTCCATGGTGTTCTGGCGCGAAATCGTAACCCAGGTCGCCGCGAACTACCCGGATGTCACCCTCTCCCACATGTACGTAGACAACGCGGCCATGCAGCTGGTCAGAAATCCCCGACAGTTTAACGTCATCCTCGCCGGAAACATGTTTGGGGACATCCTCTCCGACGAAGCGGCCATGCTCACCGGCAGTCTCGGTATGCTGCCCAGTGCAAGCCTGGCAGACGGCCGGTTCGGCCTCTATGAACCGTCCGGCGGCAGCGCCCCCGATATCGCCGGCAAGGGAATCGCCAACCCCATCGCCCAGATACTGTCCGCGGCCATGATGCTGAAGTACAGTTTCAACCTGGATAAGGCGTACGACGCCGTCTTCAGCGCGATCAACACCGTTCTTGATACGGGGTACCGGACCGCCGACATCGCCTCACCGGGAGACATCGTCATCGGAACCACCGAAATGGGAACCCGTATCGCCGACCTCGTCACCCAGGGATAAAAGGCAAATGGATCAGACTGCTGATATCTGGGAGTCATTTCAGTCGGTGGAAATCAGGGTGGGTACAGTCCTGGAAACCCTTGAGTTTCCCGAAGCGCGGGTTCCAGCTTTCAAACTGCACATCGACTTCGGGGAACACGGCCGGCTCTGGAGCAGTGCTCAGATCACCGACCACTACACCCCTGAGGAACTGACGGGCCGACAGGTGGTCGCCGTCACCAACCTCCCGCCGAAACGAGTTGCCGGTTTCAAGTCGGAGTGCCTCGTCCTCGGTTTCTACGACAACGTCGGTGCGGTCGTCCTCATCCGCCCGGATACCCCCGTCCCCAACGGAGCGCGCCTACGGTAAGGTGCGTTTGGCCAACACGTCGATCACGTCGGCTATCGTCAGCGATTCCGACTCCAGAAGGACCATCAGATGGTACAGGAGGTCCGCCGCCTCAGAGGTGAGTTCTGCCGCGTCCGCCGCGAGGATCAGTTCCACCGCCTCCTCCCCCGTCTTCTTACGGATCTTTGAACGCCCCTGGGAGAAGAGGTGGGTCGTGTAGGACCCCTCCGGCATCGTCCAGTGCCGTTCGGCAATGACGGCGGTCAAGTGTGACAGCACCCGTCCCATCCGGGACGCATCGGGGTTCTGCCTCTCTGCTGTAGTCCCCGTTTCGTCGGTGGATCCAGCTTCCCCGCCGAAGGGTGTCCCTCCTTCGGGTTTTTTCTGTGTGGACCGGGATGGTCCGCCGTCGACACTCGGGCCGGGCGCCGCAGCAATCGCGATTTCATACCAGCTTTCCCGTTTTACAAACCCGCCCTGCGGCGCCGCACCACCACCGAGGTAGGGAAGAACCCGTCCCGTAGTGGGGTCCACAACCCAGAGCTCACCCCGCTCCAGCGTCTTAGTGCGGCTTTTCTCGTTAGACAGCACCACGCCGACCGTCTCACCCCGGGTATCACGAACTATCAGCCCGGTTTTGTTCATCCCTCTCTCCCGGCGGTGCGTCGAATTGCATCAGCCAGGTTAAACCGGCCTTCGTACAGGGCCCGTCCGACGATGACACCGGCAATTCTTCCGTTGCTCTCCATCCGGATCGTATCGATATCGGACGTGGCCGAAATGCCCCCTGAGAGGATGACCGGTATCGAAGTAGCCTGTGCAATCCGAAGGGTTCCCGCGATATCCGGCCCGGTGAGCATCCCGTCCCGGGCTATGTTGGTGTACTGTACGGCGGCACACCCCATCTTTCCCGCTGCTGCAGCCAGTTCAACCGGATCGATACCCGTTTTTTCCTGCCAGCCGGCAATCTGGACTTTTCCGTCTCTGGCATCTATGGAGGCGATCATCCGGCTCCCGTAATCGGCCGCCCATTGACCGACCGCCTCGGGTTCCTGTGCCAGTACCGTTCCCACTATGGCGTAGTCCATACCCAGCTCCAGGGCCTTTCTGATCCCTTCGAGGGACCGGATACCACCGCCCAGTTCCAGGACACAGGAGACGGCGTGACGAACCCGCTCAAAGGTCTTCCGGTTGTCACCCCGTCCGGCGGCGGCGTCCAGGTCCACCAGGTGTATGCGACCCGCTCCGGCATCGACAAACCGCTTGGCAACGGTCACCGGATCGTCGTTATAGACGGTGGTATCGTCGTATGAACCCTGTCGAAGGCGAACACACGCCCCACCTATTACATCAATTGCCGGAATGATAATCATTGCACTATTGTAATGACCAAACGTCACCGGGACAATCTACCGTATGAACCATGGCAATATGAACCGTCTGGAAACGGCACGGCAGCGGTACATTCGCAAACACGGCGAATCATCCCTTCTGGATTTAACCAACAGCCATTTTGGTCGGGCTGGTATAGTACCCCCGGAAGCGCTGTATCAGGCGGCCTTTGAACGGTGGCGCCGGTTCCCGGAGTACCGTCCATCGGGCAGAGGCGGTCTTGCCCTGAGAGAGTCGATCGCCGCATTTATGAGCCGCCCCGGCCGGACACTAGCTCCGGACCAGGTCGTTGCCACCGCCGGTTCCAGTGTTTCCTACCACCTCCTGTTTTCCCGTCTCACCGCCGCCGCCGCCGCCGCGACGGCGCCTACGACGGCGGCGGCTATGACAACGACACATGCCGGTGCGCCGGTCGTCGCACTTCCCAGACCGGGGTATCCCCTTTTTGAAGAGCTGGCCGCCGGGGCCGGCGTGACGGTGGTGTGGTACGACACACCTCCGGAAAGTGAGTTTCAGCCTGACCCCCATGAGATTAAGAAAGTCCTTGCCCAAGGGGCC
>JBAYPC010000132.1:0-7354 GCA_041677905.1 Alkalispirochaeta sp.
GGTCGACGTGTTCGTTCGGCGGAGGCGAAACAAACCCGTTGTCGGGGGTCCCTTTCATATAGACAATGCGGTCGTGACGTCCCGCCATGATGTTTGTGTCTACGTAGACCGGATAGACCGGGTCGGGAACGGCGACGGTCTGATCGACGGCAAAGAGCTCCTGAAAGTTCCCGGTATCGCATTTTGAACCGTCGCTGACAAAGATATCTTCGGCGGATATCGTGACACCCCGAGGCTCATAGTCGTGTGCGACAATTGCATTTCTGAGAAAGTCATATCCCTGCTCCGGACCGTACCCGCGAAATCGAGCAGGATCGGCCATCTCGTCGGTGGCGTCGTGGAGCGCCTGGATAGCCGACGGAGGAAGGGGGCGGGTGACATCACCAATACCGAGTTTGATGATCTCCGTATCGGAATGGGCCTCTTCCCACATCCTGACGCGTTTGGCGATTTCCACAAAGAGATAAGACTTGGAAAGTCTGGTGAAGTGTTCGTTGATCTTTGGCATACCTTGTCTCCAACCGGGACAATACGCAATAGTTCGATATATGAAAAGGTCAGAACTGCTTGAAGCGTGTAAAAAAGAGCTGGAACGGGGAAAAACGCGGGGAGTCGGACTTCAACTTGTCTGTTCTCTGCTTCATCAGAAAGTCCCGTATTATGACTGGTTCGGGTTTTACCTGGCCATACCGGAAAAAAGACTGCTGGTGCTGGGGCCATATGAAGGAGAACCGACAGATCATCTGAGAATTCCCTATGGACGGGGGATTTGTGGCCAGGCAGCGGAACGTCTGGAGACGTTTGTGATCGACGATGTAGGCAGGCAGGACAACTACCTGGCCTGCAGCATCCATGTACGGAGCGAAATAGTGGTTCCGGTGTTCAAGGACGGTCAGTTTGTTGCGGAAATTGACGTCGACTCACACACTCCTGACGCCTTCGGTGACGATGATCGGGTCTTTCTGGAGGCGCTGGCACCGTTGTGCGCGTCTCATATTCCTGATATTGGCAGTTTTCCTGAAGTCGGCGGTTGAACGCCGGAATTGTCTACCAAATCGGTAGGAGATGCGTTATCCTCGTAAGGACTGTCATAAGTATGAGTGGTACCAAGGAGGTGGATACAGATGAAACTGACCAGGACAGAAGATCGGAGTGCGCGTTTTCGACGGTTTGCCGTCGCCATGATCGCGGTTTGTATTGCGGCGGTTGCCCTTCCGCACGGTGTAATGGCGCAGCTTGCTGAAGCGTTGGACCACGTAGACGACCTTATCGACACGGAAGATCCGGATGCGGCGTTGGCCGAACTGAACTCTCTGGAGAGTTCGGCGACAACACCGGAACAACGGGCGGAAGTGTACTGGCGAATGGCCTCAGCCACGTTGATGCGAGGGGACCAGCGGAAAGACGCCGGTGCCGACGATGCAGAACTTCTGGATATCTATGGAACAGGGGAGTCCTACGGCGTTAAAGCGGTGGAAGCGGATCGGTCAAACTATCTGGGCTACTACTGGCAGTCCGCCAATGTCGGCCGGTGGGGTCAGGTCAAGGGTGTGCTGAACAGCCTGTTTCGTGCGTCCGATATGAGGGATCTGTTAACTGAGGCGATCACGCTGGAACCGGATCACCCGGAGAGCTACTACGTTCTGGGACAGCTCTACGCCAAGGTGCCCGGTATGATCTCTTTTGGAAATGTTGAGTACGCCGTATCACTTGCCCGAAAGTCGGTTGACCTGATGGAAGAAGAGATTCGCCGGGGAGACCGGGAGGAGGCAAGCGAAGCGTTCTACGTGCAGCTGGCATCTCACCTGATCGACCGGGGGTGGAACGACCGGAAGCGCTCTCGGAGTCTTCCGGCAATACAGAAGAAGTACAACGGCGCGTCGACACCGATTGAACGGGGGTTTTACTACGAAGGGTCCGTGTCGATTCCCGACGGTGACGACAAATCGGAAGCGGCACAGATTCTCGACGGCGTCATTGCCCGCCTTGGCGGCAGGGGCTCACTGTCACCCAGCGAACGGCGCCATCTTGAAGAAGCGCAAGAGCTCCGATCGAAGTTGTGAGTTGAGTCAGTTACTCTCGGCGGGAGGAGTCATCTCTCCGGGAGCTCTCATCGGGGCGGAGCGTTCGTGCCCGCCCGATGGAGGTGTGACCGAAGCGCCGTCGAAGTTCGACAATGGTCGGGTCGATAGGTGGTGCTGACCCTGCTGGGGGGCCGAAAAGATCGCCCTGCAGATCTTCCCCGTCGTCCGCGGCGCCTCCCAGACCGACCCCAAGCAGGCGCAACGGGCGTCCGCCTCTCCGTGGTTCCAGGAGGTCCATTGCCAGTTTTGCGAGTTCGGCACTGCTTTCTACGCGCCGGGGGAGGGTGCGGGATACCGTATGGGTTTCGAAGGGTGGAAAACGGTATTTTACCTGTACCGTCGGTCCTCGCCACCCTTCTGCTATGGAACGGTGAATAACCTCTTCGGCCATGAGCAGCATCTGGTACTCCAGCTCTCCTGTATCGCCAATGTCGGTTTCGAACGTTTCTTCGGCAGAGATGCTGTGTCGATCGCCTTTCTTGCGGTAGATGCCTGGATCGTCGCCTCGGGCGATATGGTACAGGTAGGTTCCTGATGATTCACCGAAA
This sequence comes from Alkalispirochaeta sp., assembly GCA_041677905.1. GTDB lineage: Bacteria > Spirochaetota > Spirochaetia > DSM-27196 > Alkalispirochaetaceae > Alkalispirochaeta. Next base: position 2,633 of record JBAYPC010000132.1, read on the forward strand.
TGCCCTCGGAGAAATTCAATTCGTTGGTCCCGCAGTTGCTGCACCGTCGTTATTTTCAGACGTCCCAGCCTGACCAGAGTCTTTTTTCCAAGACCCCACAGATCTTTCAGCGGCAAGGTCAGTACAAAATCACCTTCGCCGCCGGGGGGGACGGTAAACAGCCCGTCCGGCTTTTTTACGTCACTGGCCAGTTTGGCGATAAACCGGGACGAGGCGATACCGACGGATACGGTCAGTCCCGTTTCACTCCGAATTCGGTTTTTGAGCCGCATTGCCTGATCTTCGGGAGAGCCAAGGAGCCGCTGTGTACCGGTCATGTCGAGAAACGCCTCGTCAATGGAAATCGCCGTTACAGAGGGAGCGGCGTCGCGGAGAATGGCCATGACCGTCCGTGACACCTCCTGGTAGCGGCGCATCCGTACGGGGACGACCTGAGCGTTGGGGCACAACTGGAGGGCTCGGGACATGGGTAACGCGCTGTGGACGCCATATTTTCGGGCTTCATAGCTGCATGCGGCGACAACGCCTCTCCCGCTTCGCCCGCCGACGATGACCGGACGACCCCGAAGTTCGGGGTGGTCATTCTGTTCGACCGAGGCGTAGAAGGCATCCATATCCAGGTGGAAGAAGAGGCTCTTCATTGGAGGGTCCGTTCGGATCGTATGGTCCATTCCTGAGTGAAGTCGGAACGGACAAAGTGATCGGGCTGGCCCGTGTAGACAACATCGGCCCGATTACCGGAAAAACGGGCGTGTATCTCCACGGTCACACGGGTTCCTTCCGGAACGTCCCGTAACACGACCGTACCGGAGTGCGTTTTCGGTGGGAACGGGCCGGGTTGAAACAGAATGTGTGAGACCGTATCACCGGGAGGAACGTCGGCGGGCATGGCCGCAGCGTACAACTGGACGGGGTGATCTGTGTGAACCGCGATATCCACGGCGACCGCCGGGGTACTGTACTTAACGGAGTACCGGATGGTGTATCGATCAAGGGCGCGGCCCGTTTGTACACTCAGGCGAAGTGGCGGAGTTTCGGTGGGCACGGTGGTACTGCACGGTGGTGTGGTACAGCGCAGTACGGACCGGTCGTTGTAGCTGACCTGGACTTCTCCGTCATCGATTATACCGATGACGGTGATGAGACCGTCCTCAGGTATAGAGCCGGTCATCGCACTTGGATCTTCGGGAAACTGCGCCAGGACGCGTACCGTCGAGTCCGATACGGATGTGACCGTGTTGATCACAGCGGCTGCTGCAATGGCAAGAACCACGCCGGCAACCATGCCGAATACCGGCAGAACGGGAAACTTCCGGACGAGGATGTCAAGACGGAAGAACATCAGCACCGGAGGCAACAGGAAAGCGGCGGTGACAAGTTCTCGCCCGAGAGCCGGAATGAGAAGGCTGTGAATGGTCTGCTGATCGGCAACCGGCGTTACCGATACGAGGAGGTATACCCCCGGCAGGACCGCCATAGCGAGAAACAGCGTTTTCAGAAGCGCGTTATGGGACAGACTGAAGAGAAAACCGGCGACAAGGGCAATCACGAAAAAGACACCGAGTATCAGGCTGAATACCGAGGCGATTGCACTTCCGACCATGAGAAGGAGCAGGGCCGCACCGGTGTACACCGTTGAGGAGCGGCGAAATCGACCGTGCAGGAGGGGGTGGAGCAGAGTCAGGAGGATCAGCCCGACCGAATATTTGCCGATGACCAGGGGTAGCGCCACCGAAGTAAGAGAGATACGGGTCGCCAGAAGTCTGATTATCAGATTGCCGGAAATGAGAATGATGCTGAGTAACAGAAAGACACCGGTAAAGAGCAGAAAGTTGTGCCGAATTGCCAGGGCATACAGCCGTATTCGGCGTGGTCTGGCAAGGGCGACGAGTACCATCAGTGTTGCAACAGCGGTGATACTCCAGATGAGGGTCGATTCCGGAATGATCACGTTTGGTGCACCCCCTATGGTTAGAGGTGCAATGAGGTAGTTCTGCTCAACCGGGCGGTTCGGACGCACCGGCGATAGGGCAATTGCGTCTGTCAGAGCGGCGAGGACGTCGGGCAGGAGCCGGTCATCCGCCAGGTTCAGGCCCAGAGCAACCTGACCGTTGTCCAGGGCGGCCTTGAGAATTGGTTCTCGCCGACCAAGGCCAAGGCGGGCGGTGTTAACCAGAACCGTAGAAAAGGGAAGGATATCGGTTCGTGTGACCGCCTGGGCGAGCCAGACGGGAGTGACCCGGCCCTCCACAGCCAACTGCCACCGAGATTCCTCGCCGGGAAAACGGTACACCACCGCCGTCTGGTCATCGGGATTTCGGAGGTTTCGGACGACTTCCGCCGTTCGGATGCGGTCTGATCTCGGCGCAACGATTACCGTTTCCACCTGGTCGGGCAGGTAGGGGAGTACCTCGATAACAGCAGGGGTGACAGTTTCCAGGGGTAGTACCAGCACAATTTCAGTGGAACCTTTGGCGTGGACAATGATATCGGGGTACCAGCTGTGATCATGTTGTTCCGTCGTATGTTCAACTAACTCGATTCGCGTCTCTTTGGAAAAACCCTCCCCCTTCAACAATGCGTCCAGGGGGGCGGAAAACGGCTGCAACCCGGCCTGACCAAAAGCAGGTAGGGGCTGTATAAACGCCCAGAGTACTGTTAAGCTGTACAGAACAGACGAAAAAAATGAACGCACGCTGCGTGTGAGCATATGAATGGACGACCTACCGGTCAAGGAGATACAGCGGTGGAGTTACTGTCAGAAATCGCCAACCGAAAAAGTATCCGAAATTACTCCGATACGCAGATCGATATCCGGCAGCTCAAACGTATTGTCGAAGCCGGACGGCGGGCGCCGTCGGCGAAGAACAGGCAGGCGTGGCGGTTTATCGTCTGTCAGAGTGAAAAATCCCGGAAACAGCTGGAGGAGGCGTCGTACGGGCAGTCTTTTGTGGGTGATGCGCCGGCAACAATTGCAATATGCACTACCAACATCGACTACAAAATGCCGAACGGCATGTTGAGTTATCCTGTAGACTGCGGAATTGCCGCCGCTTTCATGATGCTTCAGGCTGAGCACGAAGGTCTCGGCACCTGTCCGGTTACGACGTTTCGGGAAGAAGACGTCAAGGTCCTGTTGAGTGTGCCCTACAAAATGCGAGTTGTCATGCTTCTTGTCGTTGGTGTACCCGTTGAAGCGCCGGAGGAACTTGCCCCGACCGAACGACTCTCCCCGGAGCGGGTTATCGGTTGGGAACACTGGTGACGGACGGTCCGATTGCTACCGGGCGGAGAAATCCATGTTGGTCTTGCTCTGCCCCCGTTCCATGCCGAGGCGAATAAGCTCCTGTAGGAGTTCGCCGTATGACATACCGCCGTTTTGAACCATCTTGGGATACATGCTTATGGGGGTAAAACCGGGAATGGTGTTGATCTCGTTGACAAAGACCGTCCCCCCTTCGCGGTCGAGAAAGCAGTCCACTCTGGAAAATCCGGCACCGTCTACAGCGATAAAGGCGTTTACCGCCAGGCGCTGTATCTCCCGGGACTGATCCTCGGTCAAGTCGGCGGGAACGGCAAGTCGGGCGCCGTCGGGATCTTCGTACTTGGCCGTGTAATCGTAGAATTCATGGGTTGGAATAACCTCACCGGGGGGAAATGCTCGGACCGCAGACCCGGGATTGCCCAGTACGGCCGTTTCGATTTCCCGTGCGTTTATCGCCTGTTCGATTAATACCACTGAATCGACGGTAAACGCCCGCTCCAATGCCGCAGCCAGTTTGAGCGGATCTGCGACGCGACTGATGCCGACACTGGACCCCGCCGCGTTCGGTTTGACAAACACCGGGAACCCGAAGGTGTCGGATATCCGGCCGGCTGTCTCCTGTGCCTGCGTTCGGATAGGTGTGTCCGCCGTCCGGTACAGCCCGATATAGGGAACGATCGGTATGCCCGCGTGTTCCCACAGCTGTTTTGACCGAATTTTGTCCATACCCACCGAACTGCCGACGACGCCGCTGCCCACATACGGAAGTCCCGCCATTTCCAAAAGGCCCTGAACGGTCCCGTCTTCACCAAAAGAACCGTGGAGAACTGGAAAGACGCAGTCTGTCTGGAGGGGTGTTAAGGATGTACCTGCCGCGGCAATGCCTTTTCCGGGCAGGACGACAACCGCCGGTGTGGAGGTGTCGACTGTCAGCGACCCGGTAGAATGGGCGTGTTTGGCCTGCAGGGCCAGGTCCTGCTGGAACCAGAGTCCGCTGCGGGTTACCCCGATCAGGAGGACATCATAACCTGGAAGAGCCATCAGCTGGAGCAGTACCCCCGCGGCTGAGACGAGGGATACCTCGTGTTCGCTGGATTTACCACCGTAGATCAGGGCGATTGTCATCTTCTACAACCGTGTTTGACGGATGTCCTCGTGGCGGGCATCGGCTTTGCGGTACGCGTCAACTTCTTCAGCGACGATACGGCTCTCATCCCAGTCCAGAACGTGGTCGGCGTAGACAATTGAGACTTCATGACCTTTGCCGAGAAACAGAATGGTGTCCCCTTCCCGACCAAGAGAGAGGGCAAATCGGATCGCCTCGCGGCGGTCCCGGATGATGAAGAGCTCTTCATCGTAACTGATGCCGGGGCGGGCACGTTCACACCCCACGGCAATGTCCTTCAGCAGCTGCAGCCCATCCTCCCCCCGGGGATCTTCATCAGACAGGATGATAA
>JBAYPC010000133.1:0-7315 GCA_041677905.1 Alkalispirochaeta sp.
ACGGCAACATCGCAACCGGCGGAAGTCTTTGAGAGCTTCTGGTACGCCTCGGGATATAATGATGCGAATGGTGCGGCTGACTATGATATCTCACGAATGTTCTCGTCCGGAACATTTAACCTGGACGGCGACGGCGGATTCGGCGGCGATTTAATAATCGTGATATACGCCATAACTTACGGCATTGACGCGACGACTTTCCAACCGTACTACAGCGTTCCTTTGCGTCTCCCAGAGGCCACCATTGTCACATCCAAGTAACCCCCCGGTAACGTGGTTGTTCAGGCCCCGTAAATATGATACCAATATTCCGTGCGCACCTTATATCTCGCAGTCAGTCTGAGTTACATCGTAACGGGGTTTGTCGTCGCAGTTTTCTTTGTCTTTGTCTTTCGTCGGCGTTTTACCGGACACTTCTGGTCCGCCGCTCTGGTGGCGGTAATTGGTGCTTTTCTCGGTGGAGTTGTGGAGTATCTGCTGGCAGATGTCATCACCAAGTTGGCATCGATCAACGGTGTATTTAATGTTTTCCCACCGATCATCGTAGCTTCGATATTTCTTACGATATTTGCCAACTTGAGTGAGCAGAAAGATGATTACGGTGATTAATAGGGATTTTTTATCAATCCAACCTACTTCTGATAATGTATATTCTGTCTACTTAAAATAACTGGAAAAACATTTGCCCTGCCGGCTCATATCAGCCTGGCTTACTACTGGAGGAATTACGGAATTGTTGATCAAGGATGACTTACCAGATGTTGAATCGGATATCTCTCCGTACCGGAGGGTCGATGAAACCGTTGATTTTGAACGGTACGCCGCAATTATACGACGGCTTCGAGGGCCTGACGGATGTCCATGGGATCGGAAACAGACTCTGCAGACGCTTCGGCGGTTTATAGTTGAAGAGTCATTTGAACTCGTAAGTTCTATTCATGATTCCGACCCTGCCCATATAGCCGAGGAACTTGGTGATGTGCTTCTTGTGACGTTGTTGATGGCCGATGCCCTGGAGGCGGAAAACGGCATCACCCTATCGTACATCCTAAGGGAAAATGCTGATAAACTCATTCGTCGCCATCCTCATGTGTTTGCGAAGGAGTCAGTTTCTACCAGTGATGAAGTTGTTGTTAAGTGGAATGCAATCAAAAAAGATCAGGAAGGTCGGTCTGAATCTCCGACAACCGTAACGGCCGGTCTGCCACCGTTGGAACGGGCACAGGAAATTCAAAAAAAAGCCGGGCGCCTTGGTTTTGACTGGGAGACGGTGGGGCCTGCAATTATGAAGGTACGCGAAGAACTTGAAGAGCTTGAGGCGCTTATTGAACAGTTCGGCCTCATTAACGACCCTGGAAAGGCGAAAAACAACGCTGATGTTGAAAAAGAAATAGGAGATCTTCTTTTTTCTGCGGTTAATGTTTCAAGACATCTAAATTCAGACGCCTCGATAGCCCTTGACAGGTCCAATGAAGCTTTTTTACGACGATTCGCGTTTATTGAGAAGTCGCTCCACGCCCAGGGAAAAGATATAGCGGTCACTCCCCTGGAAGAACTTGATTCGCTTTGGGAAGCGGCGAAAAAACAACTACGAAGAAAAGGAGTTTCTTGAGCACGAGTCACAGTCCCGGTTCCCCCTCTCTTACGGCTATGGCGTTCGGGAGATCACGGTAAAAGTCAAAGAGTCGGAGCCCTTTGTCAACGCGGGCGTACATTGCCAGCCGCTCGGCGATCAGGAACTTCCTGTCGGGGGCCGCTTTTAGTATCCTGCCTAATCCGGGCGCGTTGCTATCGAGAAGCACGGGTTCATCCGGCACAATTCCATGTTCGTTAAGGACCTTCAGCGTTTCAATATCCGGCTGTTTATCCAATTGGTTTGTGCCGTTATCTGTTTGGGATGCGGTTTGGTCGATTCGAATACGGTACAATGAACCGGCATACTGTTGCATCGGCGACGGTATTCGTTGAGAACCTTTCTCATGATGTAACAAAATCATACCAGTAATTGAAAAACCATCAGGCAGTACCGATGGAATGGTCTTCCAAACGTTATCAAATTGTATGTTATTCTGTACGTTTACAATGATAACTTCATCTTCACTGCTGCAGCCAAGCGGCAAAGGCTGCCCAAAACTCATTTTTGGCTTGGTATGGTACCCTTCGGACAAAGCCAGTGGAATTCCCAGGCGGTTCCATACCCGTTCAAATGTTCGAACCAGAGCAAGATGCGACAGGAATGCGGCAGATCCTCGTTTTTGGTAGTTTATAACGAGTTGGTAGCTCCGTCCGTGTCCATCTGATCCGCGTCCATCTGAAACGACGTTGGGGGCTACCTGGTTGGATGCGTTCGCGTTGGACGCATCGACCGTCTCAACTGAGTTATCGAGTATCGAATCAAGATCACGTACTTTTACAATTCGATTGCAGACTCCACACGGTTCAACACACCCGTCGACACACCGTGAGGTCAACTCTTGGGACGAGGCACGACTATACTCCTCGTCAAGATACCTGTTAGTCACGCCCAAACTGATATCGGACCAGGGAAGCGGTCCGTCACCGAAAGGCCCTAACGCACGTTCAATTGACATCTTCTCGGGATGGTCGTGAATTATCGATTTCCAAACGTCGATATTCGCGTACTCGTCCCACGCATCCAGGCGCGCACCGGCATCATGGGCGGCGGCTATCAAGTCACCCGTTGTTTCGTTTCCTCGGGCCAAAAGTCCTTCTAGCCAGGAATTCTCCGGGTTGTGAGCTCGTAGTTTTGTACCCCGGGGCAGCAAGGAACGCAAACTCTCAAGCTGCCTAGTGGCCTCGACCGGTGTTATCTGGCGTACTCTTTGAAACGGCGTATGCGGCTTTGGGACGAACGAACCGACGTTGACTACGTATTCTAACGGTACTGCTTTTCTCAAAGCGGTTACATATTCGGCGATCTTCTCCCCTTCCCGCTGTGAGTCCGGTACGGGTAATCCTATCATGAAATAGAGTTTGGCATGCCTCCACCCTCTGTCACGTGCCTCGGTGGCGATCTCAATAACCCGTTCCAGGGGTACCAGCTTGTTCACAACCCGTTGAGATCGTTCATCGGGACTCTCTACAGCAAACGTCAGTCCCGAGCGCTTACCTCGAGATATGAGTTCCAGCAACGGTAAGGTGACTGAGTTTACTCGGAGAGACGGCAGTGAAAAAGAAACACCTTGGTGTCCGAATTCATCACTCAACCGTGTAACAAGCGTCTCAAGATCGTGGTAATCACCAGTACTGAGCGATGACAGCGATATCTCCCGGTAACCGCGGTTCTCAACCAACCAGCGGACCTCTTCCAGCACGGTATCCAGGTCTTTCATCCGATAAGGTCGGTAAAACACACCGGCATGGCAGAAGCGGCACCCCTGGGGACAGCCACGCATGATTTCCACCACACCGTGGTCCTGTATGATCGGCATGGACGGCACCGGGAACCCCACACCGTAGGCGGGCTGTTTAGAAAGACCGAAGCCGTTCCAAATTGTCCTCCGCACCGTCCGTGTCACCCCCGGATACCATATCGCCGGATGTTGACGCAGTACTTCCAGCCTGTCCTCCCGACGAGCCCCTTTTCGTTTAAGATCGGCGAGAGTGGTCATGATATCCGTCAGGACTCCCTCGGCCTCACCCACCAGTACTCCGTCTATAAACAGCGACAACGGAGCAGGATTGGTGGCACCGGGTCCACCAAGGACAACCAAAGGGTCTGTTTCGGTCCGGTCTTGTGCACGCACTGGAATTCCGCCGGATTTCAGAAGGGTCAACAGATTGGTTGCCAACAGTTCATATCCGAAAGAAACAGCCAGCATGTCCGTCAAAAACAACGGAATACCCGTTTCCAGCGTGTACAAGGGGACACCGTGTTCTTGCAACGCCAGCTCAAAATCGGGAGCAGGAACAAACACCCGTTCACACGCCACGCCGGGTATGCTGTTTAACAGACCATACAGAATTTTAATCGCCGTATTGGACATTCCCACTTCGTATAAATCGGGAAATGTTAGCGCAACCCGGTATTCTGCGGTGCCGTCAGATTTGATACTCCCCCATTCGCCTCCGACATACCGACCTGGATTTTCAACACTTTGCAAAACTGAATGGAGGTCCAGCGATGGTCTTATTCTGTTTCGAGGCATCATCAGTATTGGTACCTGTGTTGATAAATACTCATCAAAAGACCTGCGGCAACCATTGCCGTCCAGAGTGTTGATCCTCCGTAAGAAAGCAAAAAGAGGGGCAGACCGGTGATCGGCATAATTCCGACGGCCATCCCGATATTTACGAGGACATGGATCGAAAACAGGCCAACGAGACCCCCGCTTACGGAACAGGCAAAACGGTCCCGAGCCGAAGTCATGATATAAATTCCCCTTCCAATAATAGTCATGAACAGGATTAAAACAACTATCACACCGATATAGCCCCACTCTTCCGCCAGGATAGAAAAGATAAAGTCCGTGCTTTGTTGGGGTAGGTATCGATAATGACTCTGAGTACCCATCAGATATCCCTTTCCAAAAAGGCCTCCAGATCCGACGGCGGTGACCGATTGGATGATGTTCCACCCTGCCCCTCGTGGATCGACATACGGATCCAGAAAGACGATAAGTCGCATAATCTGATATTCTTCCAGAGCCCTCTGTGCAATGTATGAGACGGGTAACGCGAAAAACACCATGGAAAACACGTAGACAGACCAGATAAAAACCCGTTTTCTGGTGAGGTACCAGCCTATTCCGGAAATGATCATCACAATAACAAGACCACCCAGGAGGAGGCGAAATGCTGAAACAACCCTGAGCACGTTGATGAAGGTATGGGTGTTTTCGGCGATATACTGATCCCACAATGGCAAGATGGTGAATAAAATGATCAGAACTCCGGTACCGATGAGAAAACCGATGTGGCTGAGCCGGGCTCCTGCTGCGTATGCCACAAATAGAAAAATCGGAATGTAGACCAAGGACGTCCCCAGATCCGGTTGCATAAGGACAAGCGAGGTGGGAACGAGACTGATTGCAAATCCGCCGGCAAAGCCCGTGAGTCTTTTTACCCGTCCAGGATCAGTGGTGAAGTACCGTGCCAACACCAGTATAAGGGCAATTTTTGCGAATTCCGAAGGCTGGATTCCAAGTGGACCGATACCGATCCACCGGCGAGCGCCGTTTACGACTTTACCGAACGCAAGAGTGAAAAGGAGGGCGCCGATCGCTGCGATAAAAAAGGCCACAGAAGGTCTTTGAAGAACTCGATAGTCGATAAACGTAACAATCCCCAGCAATACAAACCCCGACACAGCCCAGCCGATCTGTTTCAAGTATTCGGAACTGACGACCTGTCCCGATGCAGTGACGCCACTGGAATAGATAAAGAGTATTCCGATAACCACAAGAGCAACTGTAGCCAGGAGAATGTAGATATCTACTTCAAATATCGATCTTGATCGCGCCATTCACATATACCAGATTGGCCGACGGCCACGTCTCAGATCGGCTACGGCTTCTTCAAAGTTCAGACCTTTAAAATACCCATGCAGGATGATGTTGGCCGCTTTTGGTGCCCACCACTCCCATTCATTGGTGGCGTCCACCATTACTGCTATGACGATTTTGTCTTCCACAGGAATATCCTCACCGTACGGCGCGTAGGCGACAAACCAACTGGTCCAATTTTCCTCAGCACCAACTTCGCCTGTACCCGTTTTCCCGGCACTTTCCACAGCGTCTGTTGTAATGACAACATTGGCAGTACCTTCACTGATGACTCCGCGCATTGCCTTTCTAACCGCCACAAGCGTCTCTGAAGAAAGCCCTGCGTCCCGAATGATTTCAGGTTCAACCACTTTTACCACACTCCCTGTTACGGGATCGCGTATTTCTTTCATTACATGCGGCCGGTAGGCAATACCGTCGTTGACAATTGTACCGACCATTGCAGCAAGTTGGATCGGGGTAACCTGTAAAAACCCCTGACCGATAGACATGTTGACCGTATCACCACCAACCCAGCGAACATTGTAAGTTTCCTCTTTCCACGACGGAGAGGGAACCAGTCCGCCGATTTCCCGAGGGAGGTCTACTCCGGTAGGACGACCGAGCCCCAGTCTTCCTGAATAGTCTATTATCTGATCAACAGAGAGATACTGGCTTCCCATAGTCCAGAAATATACATTACAGGATTGGGCAAGGGCGTCGTATAAATTCACGTGGCCATGGCCGTATTCCAACCAGTCGTCAAAGGTTCGGTTTCCGTACGCAAATACACCGGTACAGTGTATCTGCTGATCCGGCGGAAAGGCGGCTTCCTCGAGAACGGCCGTTACCATAAGAATTTTGAACGTCGATGCCGGAGCATACGCCGACTGGATCGATCGATTAAGAAATGGTGATCTCTTGTCGAGGGAAAGTTTACGAACGGCCGTACTCCCGTCGGGGCCGGAAAAATCATTGGCGTTAAACCGTGGGTAGTTTACCAGAGCGAGAATCTCACCATTGGAGGGTTTCAACGCTACCACTGATCCAACGCGTGGGCCAAGCGCCTCCTCTGCAAGCCTTTGCAGATCTACATCAATTGAAAGGACTAACTGAAAACCTTCCTCCGGTGGAACGACCTCATCCTCGGTACCGACTCGTTGTCCCCTGGCATCAACTGTACGAAACCGTCTCCCGTCATCTCCTCGTAACAGACTGTCGTATTGTTGTTCTACTCCACTTTTACCGATGATACTGGTAGCGGTGTACCCTTCGTTGTACAACACCTGAAGTTCCTGTGGTGTTATCTCACCGACATATCCAATTACATGTGATGCGAGGTCACCCAGCGGATAGGTTCGCTCCGGTTTGGCATACCATGAAATTCCGGGAAAGTCCTGAATACGTTCCGCTACTCGGGTGATATCAGAGAGGCTTAAGCCTGAAACGATCTCGATACTCTGAGCGGGCGATCCCCGCCGTCGCTGAACCCGTTCAAGCATGAAACGGGGGTCCCGGTTTATGAGCGCACCGAGCCGTTTGAGAAGCGATTCAATGCCACCCTGGAGTCCTTGGGGCACTTCCGACGGGACGATATTCAATGCAAAAGACGTTCGGTTGGATGCCAACGCCTGTGTTGCCGAACGGTCCAGTATCTCACCCCGTCTGGCGTATATCGGCTCACTTCGGCTTGTATTCTGACGCGCCCGTAGAAGATAGAAATAACCGTCCATCACCTGCATTTCAAAAAGGTGAACGGCATATACCAAAAACAGTCCGCCGATAAGTGCAATAAGTCCGATCACACGAGG
>JBAYPC010000134.1:0-7275 GCA_041677905.1 Alkalispirochaeta sp.
AGTCGATGGCGCCAAACTGAACTTGCTCAATGGCGGCCCGTTCTTCACCAAGCTGGGCGGAATGGAACACTTCAATGGTGATCCGTCCGTCCGTGCGTTCTTTGACGAGATCGGCGAATTTCTGGTCGCCTAACGTCGTTGGATAGTTCTGGGGATGGTTCTCGGCAAGGCGCAGAACGATCTTCTGGGGTTTTGCGGTAGCCGATGGCTCGGCCTGACCGCCTGCCCACACCATTCCGCCCACAAGAACGAGGGTGATAATCAGCAATACACTCTTTTTCATGGAAACCTCCTTGGGGTTTGTTACGTTATGATCTACCGGGTTGGAGAAATCTGCACTATAAGAAGATGCTATTATCTGGAATTATATGCTTGTACGAAACATGGTTGCAGATTGTAACTACAGGATGGTCCGACGGAAGTCTCGGGGGCTCATTCCGTGCTCTGCATGAAATACCCGGGAAAAGTAATTGGCGTCGCTGAATCCGGCGTTATCGGCCACCTCTCGGATGGAAAGTTTTGCGTCCGCCAACAGCTGTCGGGCGGCCTCCAGACGAATGTCCCGAAGAACCTGCCTGAAGGATAGGCCGAAATGGCGGGATATCTCGCGACTGCAGTGGCTCGGGGACAGGTTGAGGTGCCCGGCGATGTCGGTAAGGCGGATATCGGTCTGATAGTGGTTTTGAATGAACTCTCTGACATTCCGCACAAATGAGTTTCCGATCGGTTGGGGGGCGTGGTCGAGAAGGGACAGTATGCGGCGGGTAAACTCGATTCGGAGCGTCTGTGGTTCTCGTGTCGTTGGCGGGATCAGGAAGTCGTCTTCGGGCAGGGTGGCGGCACCTCGGGTCTGAACCGTTCGCAAAAGAAATCCGAGGGTGCGATTGGCGTGTTCCAGAAGGGTTGCGGTATGGGCTGGTGGGGCGCCGCGCAGGAGGTCCCACATCTGTGCACTTGCCTGCCGGAATGCAGGCGGGTTGTTGTCGACGATCGCTTTAAGAATGCGTCGCTGCAACTGGACGTCCGGTGACACAGAAACCGCTGTTGGTGTGGCCGGGCGGTTATGACCGGGGGTGTGTCGGAGGGTGCGGATCGCTTCACTCATGGCGGTGATGCCGGAGAACGGAGGGGTTGCCGAAATTTGGACGGGGAGAGAGAGGGTCTTTGTTATCTGCGAACGCAGGTGGGCGATGGCGGTGTCGGAAAAAGTGCCGGGATCCGGAAACGGGTCGTCCCGACGGTCGGTACGGAGGAGGATCACATAGCCGGTGTCGGAGTGGGTTCGGGTCAATACACGGACCCCTTTTCGGGGTAATTCGTGAACGACGCTCTTTATGGCCCGCTGTACCATCGTCCGATGCTGCCGGGTCGTTTCGAGGGGGAACGGATAGGCCGATATGTCAGGCTCAACCACCAGTGCGATCCCGACGATTTCCGTAACACCCAGAAGCCGGAACGCCGAGGTGAGTTCGGCGTGGTGCAGGTCGCCGGCGATGATATCGTCCAGGAGTTCCTGTTCAAGAAAGCGGGTGACTTCGGAAAGGCGGTCTTTTTGTTCAACCAGACCCTGTTGGTGGGCCTGCCGCTCGTAGACTCGGCGTACGATTCGCTGAACGGCGTCGTCCTCGACGGGCTTCACCAGGAAGTCTTCTGCGTGGAGGCGTATGGCCGTCTGGGCGTATTTGAAGTAGTCGAAGGCGGTTACAAACACCAGGGCGGTCCGGTTGCTTTTTTCACGGATTACCTCGGCGATCTCCAGGCCCGTATGGCCGGGCATGGCGATATCGAGGAATGCCAGGTCCAGATCAACACGCCGGACGATTGAAAGCGCCTCGGTTCCAGTTGCCGCACAGAACACCGTAAACGGAATATCCGGGACGGTTTTTACAACCTCTGTCAGGGCTTCCCGTTCGAGTTGTTCGTCATCGGCAATCAACACGGTGAACGACATGTTCTCCTCGGTACTATGGTAGTGGCTGGGCTACCGGTTGCGGCTGCGCCAACGCCCGCCCCAACGGCAGCACCACCTCGACAAAGGTCCCCTGCCCGGGCTTGCTTGTGATCATGAAGCTGTGATCCTCTCCAAAAAAGAGGTTTAGCCTGGACCGGACGTTGAAGATTCCGATCCCTGCGGTGGTGTTTTCTGTGGTGGCGTTTTCCGAAGCGGGATCTGCGTGCTGGAGGTGGTGCACCTGCTCTGACGGCATACCGGCTCCGTCGTCTTCAATGGTGAGTGTCAGGTGGTCGGAGGTGTCGTCCAGTGTGCCGGTGATGGTGATGGACCCGCCGCGTTCCAGCGGTTCTATGCCGTATAACACCGCATTTTCCACCAGGGGCTGCAGGGTCAGCGGCGGGATTTGTACGTTCTGTGCGTCTGGGCTCACGGTGATCCGGTAGGTCAGACGGGTGCCGAACCGGACCGCCTGCAGCGAGAGGTAGTCCTCGACCATCCTGAGTTCGTCTCGGAGAGGTACGCCGGCTCGGGGGTTTCTGAGGATGTACCGGAGGACCGAAGAGAGGCCGCGGATAAGCTGTTCACTGGTTTTCGCGCCCTCTTTGCGGGCGGTCCTGGCTATGCTGTTGAGGGTGTTGAACAGGAAATGGGGGTGAATCTGGCTTTGCAGTGCAACCAGCTGCGCTTCCCGCAGGAGGTGCTCCATCGTCAAGTTGGACACCTCCTGCTGATGGAGTTTGCGCTCCAGGTCGTGCTGGTCTTCCAGGTCCGCCAGCAGGTTTCGGATACTTGTGGTCATTCGGTTGAACGCCAGGGCAAACTCCCGGAGTTCGGGACCCTCGGGCAGGGAGATAGGGGGGCGGTCAAACTTACCGGCGGCCAGCGCTTGTGCTTCGGTCACCAGGGTTTTCAACGGCTGGGTGACACTGCGAGAAAAGAGGAGGGCAAAAGTCCCAAGGGCGACGGCGACAAGGGCAATACCGCCAAACCCGGCGAGACGGATCGTCTTCTGTTGGGAGACCGCCCTGGTATACCCCGCCCGTCCACGCTCCAGCTGGATCTGAAAGAGCCGTTCCAGGTAGGAGTCGATGTACGTGTATATCCGTTCCGCCCTGGCAAGGGTGGTAAAGGTGCGCGGATCGTCCCGGGAAAAGTAGATAATCGCCTGCCGGGCCGCGGAGTCATAAGCTGCGAGTCCGTAAAAAACTGCCTGCAGTTCAAACCGGCTGTAGGTGTCCGAAAAACCGAGGCCGGCAAGGTGCCTGTAGCGGACGTGCAGCTGGTCAACCAGGGCGTGAAACTGGGTAAGTTGCGTCGTCTTCCGGGTCCTGAAGTACAGTGTGAGGGTGGAGTGGGTTTCGGACAGTGTGGTAGTGAACTCGTGAATGTGAAAGTACCGGTTAAGGTGTGATCCAAAGACACCGGAGTACCGGGCGGTCACACCGATACCCGTCCCGATGAGGATAAGGACAAAGACCGTCACCACTGCAAAAAACAGCAGTTGCTGTCGCCGGAGAGATACCAACTTGAGACGATACACCACGGAAGCCAACACGGGAAGAATTGTACCACATAATACGGGGTAATCAGGCGAAGCCTGGGGCGCGAAGCCTGGGGGGCGGAGCGTGGGGTGTGGAGCGTAGAGCCTGGGGTGTGGCGCGTGGCGCGTGGGGTAGCCAACAAGATATCCGGCTGGTACACTGCCCCTATCATCCATAGGTAGCGTGAACGGAAAAATCCATGATTCAGACAGCACGTGTGCGGGCGGTCATCGCGTTTGCAGTGGGTGCCGCTCTTGTCAGTATTGTAATAACCGGCCTTGCCTTCAACCGGGCCACCCAGTTGCAGTCTCTGCGCCTTCAGACCGACACCACCCTGATAGACGTCTACCATCTGTCCAACACCACCTTTGCGCTCCTGTATACCGCATCCGACTATGAAGCGACCTTCCGGCAATGGCAAAGCCAGTTTGAACGCGCCTTCCAGTCCCTTGACGAACTTACCTTTCATCCCGGCCTGAAGATTCTCGATGATCGGGTAGGACAGCAGGTCCGCCAGACCCGCGGCCTTTGGGGTGTGTCTACCAGCGGGTTCGTCTCTCAGACCGGTTTACTTGAGGGGCTGGCAGAAAGGGTCCCGGAAGACGTGGAGCTCACTAACCTGTCGGGAATCGTGACGGCGATCGGGAAAATTGCCGCGTCAGATCGTGGGGCAACGCTCCCGCCGATGCTGCTTTTTGAACTTCGCAGCGCATTTCTGGAACTCGGCGCCACCAACAAGAACTTCGATTTTTTCACCACCTCCGCCCTGTCCGGACTTGGAGTCGAGATAGAAAACGCGGCGCAGCGGGCGATCAGGATCACCATCATCGTTGCCTCCGTCGTCGCGGTCGGCCTCATCGTCCTCGTACTGGTGGTAATGATCTTCAGCGTCCGGATTCTCCAGACCGCCAACGTCACTCTGGAAGAGCGGGTACAAGAGCGCACCCGATCCATCCAGAGCTTACTGGACTTCTCCGGTGAAGGGTTTCTCTCGTTCGGCCCGGATCGTATCATCAGACCGGAGATATCTCGAGAATGTGAGACGATCTTCGGTTATTCCGTGGTGGGACGGGACGTATCGGGAGTTCTTTTTCGCGATCCCGACAAACAGGCCGACTTCGCCAGCGCCATGGAGATCGTCTTTGCGGGCCATCCCGATCCTGAAGTGGTGTTTGATGTGCTGGACAACCGACTTGAAATAGGCGGTAAAACGGTCGAGATCGCTTTTAACCGGGTCGACGAAAATTCCGTCATGTGTGCCCTCCGGGACATCACAGAGACAGAACGGCTGCGGGCGCAGAGTGAAGAGCAGCAGCGCAAGCGGGAGATGGTGCTGCGTATCGTCACCGACCGCTCCCAGTTTTCCGGTATCCTTGATGAAGGTGACGCACTCCTCTCTCGCCTCGACGCTTCGATGGTCTCCGGAGAGTTTTCCCTCCAGGATGGAGAGTACGAACCTCTTGCCCGCCGGCTCCATACCTTCAAGTCAAACGCAGGGTTCCTGAAAATGCATCGGAGCAGCGAGCTGGCCCACGATCTGGAAACCGCCATCGTAGACGCCCAGGTGATGGGAGATACCGAGGCGGTGGGGCCGCACATTCAGGCGTTCCGACAGGCCTATCGAGACGAGATAGCGTTCGTCAAACAGGCGGTGGGTGAACAGTGGGTGCAGAACCGGGCGTTGCAAGAGATAGACAGCGGGGCACTACAGGATATCTTCCATCACATCATTACGGAGCACGGAGACGACACCGAGCTGGTACAGAAGGTGGACGCAATTTCCAGACTTCCCCTGTCCAGACTGTTTAGCCGCATGGATGAACAGGCCCGAATGCTCGGCTCCTCCCGGGGCAAGTACGTCCAGGTAACCTGGGATGACCGGGACGTGTCCGTCCATAACCGGGTGTTTCAGGTTATCTCGGATATCCTCAACCACCTGGTGAGAAACATCGTAGATCACGGCATTGAATTTCCGCCCCATCGAGAACAGGCCGGTAAAAGTCACATCGGTACCGTCGATTTTTCGGTGTACCGCGAAAGCGACCGCATCAAAATCGCGGTGTCCGACGACGGCCGCGGAATCGATATCGACCAGGTCCGCCGGCGCGCCCGTGATATGGGCCTGATTCGGTCGGAAGGGGAAGTTGCGGCAAAAGAGGTCATGCGGACCCTCTTCTCCGACGGCCTTTCCACCGCCGCAGCGACTACCGCCACCTCCGGACGAGGCGAAGGACTGCCTGCAGTTCATCAGCGTATTCGAGAAATCGGTGGTACCATCAGTGTAAAGACCCGCCGAGGGCGGGGGACGACCTTTATTTTGACCATACCCGATCCGGGAATTGAGGCGTAGAGACAGCAATGAAGGCAGAACACGCAAATATCTTTGTACGCAGCGCAGTTCACGTATTCAAGAAAGAACTGGGTATCAAACTCACACGGGACAGCCTGGTCAGGAAAGACAAACCCGTTCCAGGACTTCCGGTGTGTATCGTCCTCGGCATCACCGGCAACATCCGAGGGCAGGTCGTCTACGCCGTGGATCAGAGCTTTGCAATGGAGATTGCCCACCAGATGGTGCCGAACAAGCTTCCCCTGGAGCTGAAGAAGCTGGTCAACAGCGCCGTCGGAGAGATCGGCAACATGATTACCGGGCAAGCGACGATAGCTCTGGCCGGCAAGGAGCAGACGTTGCAGATCACTCCACCGGCGGTTTTTACAGGAAGAGAAATACAGGTTGATTTTCTTCACATGCCCACAATATCGATGCGTATGCTTTCCCATGCAGGAGTCCTGGAAATCAACATCGCGTTGACCGAGGAGGAGTAAGTACCATGCTCAAGGGATTGATCGTCGACGACGCAGCCATCATGCGGATGCGCCTACGGGAGATCCTCGAGCCCCAATACACGATCGTGGCCGAGGCTGAAGATGGAGACCAGGCGCTCCAACGGTACCGGGAGGTCCACCCCGACTTTGTCACTCTGGATATCTCCATGCCCCGTATGGACGGGATGACCGCTCTCGCACGCCTTGTTACGGAATTTGACAACCCCCGGATCGTGATCGTAAGTGCCGTAGGCCAGCAGAAGTTGGTGCTCGAAGCGATCAAACTCGGGGCGTGTGATTTTGTGGTAAAACCGTTTGATCCGGAACGCGTCCTGAAAGCCCTCGAACGGGTCGCCCGCCGCGTCACCGGCTGCAGCGACTAACCTCAACCCGAGTCCTGTTTTTTCTTCTCGTGCCTTGCAATAAACCTCATTTTTAGGGAAACCAAGTCTCCTAACGAAAAGAGGTACTGGTTCAGAGCAATTCGGTTTTGCAGTTGGGTGTGAGTCGACGGTAATTCAGATTCATGGGAAAAATGGTGTTCAATGGCATTCAGCCGTTCTATCTGCGATTCGCAGGCGCCAATAGCCTTGGTATTGTTGACAAAATCGTCGGTAAAATCTTTGAGTAATTTCACCTCTGATTGCTTCAAGAATTTCAGTTTTATGAATTTCTGCATTGATCGCACGATGTAGTACTGTTGCCGCCGCATGATAAAGTACTCCACGTAGTAGTTGTTTTCTTGAATATAGTAGCTGTTCATGTAGGTGTAGGCCCTTTCCCGGGCTTTAGAAAGCAGTTTGTCCAATATCTGCAACTCTTTGTCTACTTCTTCTGTTAGACATTCGTTGATCAGACACTTCCCCATATTTTTAAAAATGGAATCAAAGAGTCGCTCTGCCTGTTTTTGATATTCAATCAACTCACCTTCTATATCCAGGGTGAAGAGATTAA
>JBAYPC010000135.1:0-7236 GCA_041677905.1 Alkalispirochaeta sp.
CGCAATACGGTAAAAGTTAAACCATCAGGGAAGCATGGTTGAGCAGGAAGCGGAGCTTCCGACCAGACCGGTTCTGTCTAGCTCTCTCCAAAAACACCAGCCCCTCCCGGCAGCCCGCGAAATCCCGAAACTCCAGGCGGGACACGTCCCACCCATCACTTGCCCCCACCCGACACGGCAAAGTACCTTGAACACGTGGACCAATCCCGACCTGACCCCCAACGCCGTCGTCGCATCTGGAGTACCGCCCGGTTCGTCCTTACCCGAGACCTCATCCTGTGCACCGTCGGCATCTGGTACTTCGAATTCCACCTGAACTACACCTTCCCCAAAGAAAACAACCTCCTCCTCTACTTCGTCGCCATTCCCATCATCTGGTCCACCCTCATCAACATCTGGACCACCACCAGCTACCACAACCAGGCACACCCCGCCATGCTTCTCTTTACCCACGCCATTGCCGTCATGTCCCTGATTTCCACCGTCTTTCTCATCAGCGCAACCCTCAACACCATCGCCCCCACCCTCGACCCAATCGGCATCGTCCTCTTCCACTTCGTCGGCTGGACCGTCATTCTGTCTCTCGTCTACTACGACGTCGTCGATATCAAACGAAATTGAACTACCTTCTCTAATGGCGTAGCTCGGTCCCCGAACTTCAGCGTATACTGAACCCATATGAAACGCCTCCGATTCGGCTTCTCCGGCGCCGCCGCAGGCGGCGCCATCTTCGACATCATCCGTCAGGAAGGACCCGTCTCCCGGGCACAACTCGGCCGCCTTATGTCCCTCTCCAAAAGCACCGTCTCCTTCCACGTGGATCGCCTCCTTAAAGTAGGCATCATCGAGGAAGAAGCGCTCCAGACCGACACCGGCCCCGGACGGCGCAGCCTCCTGCGATTCGCCGCAGACCGGGGTACTGTCGTCGGCATCGACCTCGGTGCCACCAGCGTAGATGTAGCAGTCTGCAACCTTGAGGCGACCGTCCTTGAATCCCACTCGGAGCCCCTGGAAATTTCCCGGGGACCGACGGTGGTACTGCAGCGGACCTATGAAATAGTAGAACAGCTGCTAAACAAAATGGAAAAGACCCCACACGACCTCACCGGTATCGGCATCGGCCTGCCCGGTCCGGTCAACAGGACCCTCGGATCAGTCGTCAGCCCGCCCATCATGCCCGGGTGGGACCGGTACCCCGTGCGGGACGAGATAAAGGCTCACTTCGGCGTCCCCTGCTTTGTAGACAACGACGTAAACGTCATGGCCCTTGGAGAAGCCCGGGTCGGCAGTGCCCGGGATTCCGGGAGTTTCCTCTTCGTGAAGATCGGCACCGGCATCGGGGCCGGCGTCATCATCGACGGCGAAGTCTACCGCGGCTTCAAAGGCAGCGCCGGCGACATCGGCCACATCGGTATCGACGGCGAAACCACCCGCTGCTTCTGCGGCAACCGGGGCTGCCTGGAAATCGTCGCCGGCGGCGGCGCCATCGGGCGCAAAGGACGTGAACTGGCCGCCACCGGGGCAAGTCCTGCCCTGGCCGCAACCGCACGACGCCTTGCCCAGGAGAACCCACCCCGGGAGATCACCGCCGTAGAAGTCGGTCACGCCGCAGCACAAGGCGACACCGCCGCCCTGGAACTGGTCATCGAAAGCGGACGCCACGTAGGCTCGGTCCTGGCAAAACTCGTCAACTTCTTCAACCCCGAGATGATCGTCCTCGGCGGCGGCACCGTCAACATCGGCGATCCATTTCTCGCCGCCATACGCGAAATGGTCATCCGTCGCTCCACCCAGCTGGCAACGGTTGACCTGGTCATCCGCCGTTCCGCCTTCGGCGGCCAGATCGGCATGGTCGGAGCCGCATCAATGGTGGTAGATGAACTCTACTCCCTCCAACGCGTCACCGAAATGATCCGCGACTTTGAAGGATAGTTGAAGCAATAATACCCAACCGGTAGTATGGTTACTACATGATCGAAACGTTAACGTCCACAGTCGATACAGCGCCTGACCTGACTGACTACCTTCCCCGGGCGGTCAAATCCTTGACCACAACACGCGAAATTGACACTGCAATTCCCGGAATAGCGAAATCGCCGGAGGTTATGCAGGAGATTGCAAACTCTTTGCGGCAGATTCCCACAAAGCACCGGTTACATCAGGGTGATTCCCGCCAAATCGACTTCCTGCCGGATAATTCAGTCCACCTCATCGTAACGTCTCCCCCGTACTGGACACTCAAGAGGTACAACGAAATGCCGGGGCAACTGGGTCACGTAGAAGACTACAGTACCTTTCTGACCGACCTCGATACAGTGTGGTCCCGCCTGTTTAGGGCGTTGGTTCCGGGCGGCAGGCTCGTCTGTGTTGTTGGAGACGTCTGCCTGTCAAGAAGAAAGAACAAAGGTGAGCATACGTGCGTGCCCCTTCATTCGTCCATACAGGAACACTGCCGTCAAATTGGCTACTCCAATCTTGCTCCTATCATCTGGCACAAAATCACAAATGCATCTTACGAAGTAGCCGGCAACTCAAGATTCCTGGGCAAACCTTACGAACCCAACGGCGTCATTAAAAACGATATAGAGTACATCCTCATGCTGCGTAAACCGGGAGGATATCGACGTCCATCACAGGCTGCGCGGCTGCTGAGCGTCATCGGAGACGAACAGCATAAAATCTGGTTCCGTCAGATATGGACCGATGTCACTGGAGCATCGACAAAACAGCATCCAGCTCCATTTCCGCCTGCCCTGGCCAGTCGTCTGGTGCGTATGTTCAGTTTCGTCGGTGATACCGTTGTTGACCCGTTCATGGGTACCGGCACCACAAATCTTGCGGCAGCCATCGCAGGAAGAAACAGCGTGGGAGTTGAGTTGGACCCCGATTACTTCCAGATGGCCCAAGACAGAATGAAACAGGAATCAACAGACATGTTCAACCAAATTGACATTTCCATTTCTCCATGGAATTGAGTCATACGCATATATGAATATCGAGATTCGGCTATCCCAGGCGGTCAGTCATTTCTGGAACACACGAACAAAGCAAGGCACGAACCAGGGCTCTGTGGCGGGAAGCAAAGATAAAGGAACCAGATCAATGGTCACCGGCGGTAAACAGTTGGATGGCTTTACCGAACTGTTTGCCGATCTTATGGAGGAAGAAGATCTTCCGCGGAAGTACTTGCATGCAAAGAGCACAACCTTACCCGGCTACTATCGGCCGTCAAAAGACTGGGATTTCGTTGTTGTTGTAGAAGATCAACTCGTGGCAACTATCGAGTTCAAGTCGCACGTTGGCCCATCATTCGGGAATAACTTCAACAATCGCGTTGAGGAAGCTCTCGGAAACGCAACGGACCTCAATACCGCATTCAGAGAAGGCGCATTTCGTACGTCAAGTCGTCCTTGGATCGGCTACCTCATGTTGCTGGAGGAACATGAAAGATCTCTTGGTGTGGTTCGTATCTCGGAACCTCATTTTCCGGTTTTCCCCGAATTTTCCGGGACCTCTTATGCGGACCGTTCCGACCTCTTCTGTACAAGGCTGGTCCGGGAGCGCCTGTACGACTCGGCTTGCCTGCTGATGTCAACCGAAAGCGGCGGTTTGGGTGGAAAGTACACCGAGCCAAACCCTGAATTAAGCTTCCTTAATTTCATTACTTCATTGCAGGGTCGGATCAGGACTACAGTCAAGCGAATGAGATAACCCGCAATAGACACCGCCGGAGCGTTTGTGCCCCGAAGGCTTTCCCAAACGAGTTGGCAATATCAGAATATCTCGACGCGGTTTCTGCCTTTTTCCTTGGCACGGTAGAGCGCTTTGTCTGCCTCGGCGACCATCTGTGCCAGTTCCGGATCACCGTAACTCCCGACAATTCCAATGCTCACCGTCACGGTACCCGTAACCTCAAAGATATCCTTTCGGGACTCGCAGGCCCTCCTTATACGGTCCATGATCTGCCAGGCGTCGGCGGCGGTCGTATCGGGAAGGACCGCTATAAACTCGTCTCCTCCGTAGCGGGCAAAGAGGTCCCCTTTTCGAAGGTTAAGGCCAAAGAGCTCCGCCACCGTTCGGATCACCTCGTCCCCTGCGGGGTGACCGTAGGTGTCGTTTATCATCTTGAAGTCGTCGATATCGACCATGGCCACGGCGTTTGCAGGGTATAACTCCTGATAATCTATCCAGAGCGTCGATGCGTCCCGGTCAAAACTCCGCCGAGTGAGCAGACCGGTGAGCCCGTCGGTCTCAACCGCTGCCACGGCCCGCCGGAAGTCCTGGCTGTTTCTGATTGCGACAACCAGAATGTCGGCGAAGGCTATCACCGGGTAGAGATCGGCACTCCGAAAGCCCCCCGGCTCAGCGCAGCCCAGCAGTACGACTCCAAGAACGCGGTCTTTATGCACCAGAGGAACTGCCAGAAGGGAGGGGTAACTGAATCGGTCACCCAGGTCGTCTATGATAATCGGGTAGCGGGTCGCCCCGAGTCTGTCAAGCCATTTCGCCGGGTCCGGCAGAACATCGTCATCCTTCTCCGGAAAGACCAGAAGCTTCCGTATCTCGCCGGATTCCAGGGAATACACCCCAAACCAGTCAAAATCCACAATTGTCCCCAGCTGTTGAATACCGGGAATAAGACTATCTGAGAGTTTCAGGTCCGAGGTGATGAGAGTACCCGTCTGCCGCAGGGATTCGGCTATCTCGTACTTCCGTTGGGCTTCGTGATACTGCTGGTTGAGGTATTTTTCGGCGTTCTTACGGCTGGTGATCTCCCGGTCTACCCCCAGTATTGTCGCCATAGAGCCGTCTTCGGTACGCTCCAGCACCATGGCGTGGGTCTCAATCCAGTGCCACTTACCGTCCGGATCCGAAAGACGGTACTCACAGTAAAGCTCATCTTCCCACCCGTCGTTCACCCGGTTCCAGAGGTCACCGTAGAACGTACGATCATGCGGGTGCAGCCGCTTCTGATACGCCCCGCTGCGCATCTCTTCGTCGCAAAAGCCGATGCTTCGCAAGGTGCTGCTTGTCTTTCCCTGACCTTCCTGGAAATCGCTCCAAAAAAATTTGGTCCCGAAGAGCAGCCCCACAAGTCGTGGATCCTGCAGTAAATGGGCGATCCTGCTCAATTCCTGCTTTTCATCCACATTTTTACCCCATTGAGCAATCGTAGTAAAAAACCAAGAAATGTACAGTATCAGACGGTTAGTTTATCGTTAATTACATCCCAATTTACGTCCCGCCGTCTGACTGACCCGGGAGAGATAGAGGTGTGGCGTTTAAACGCCCGGCTGAACGCCGCTTCCGAACGGTACCCCAGCCGCGCGGCCATTTGGGCCACACCAACTCCCTCTTCGTTCAGCCAGGTTGCGGCCAGATGCATACGCCAGGAGGTAAGGTAGTGGATAGCCGGTTCACCGACAATTTCATTAAAACGGGCGGCAAAAGCCGATCGGGACATCCCCACTTCGGCAGCAAGCGAAGAAAGCGTCCACGGTCGTGCAGGATCCCGGTGGATCAGGGCGATAGCCCGGCCGATTCGTTTGTCATGGAGAGCACCAAGCCAACCCGACTGGGCGGCAGAATCCGCTTCGATCCATGAACGGATAGCCTGGATAACAAGGATGTCCGCCAGACGTGTGATAACCGTCTCTCCACCGGGGCGTCTCTGTTGCGCTTCAGAGGCCATAAGATGCAAGGTGCTTTGTATCCAGTCGGTTTGTGGTGAGTCGGACCCGGGAACGTGAATAACAGCAGGAAGAAGTGCGGCGAGCTGCAAGGCCGCCGGATGTTCAAATCGCACCGCCCCGCAGATCAGAGTTGTTCTCTCTCCACCACCACCGTGCCGCAGAACCGCATAACGCGGACTTACCAGCTCGTGTTCAAGCTCATCAATTGAACGTGCTTCAACCCCGGCGGCACTGCGCAGCACGTGTCCCAGACCGTGGGACACCAGGGCAAGATCGCCGGCGTTCAGCAGGCGGGACGTACCGTCGTCAAGCTCCAGCAGGCATGCCCCGGATACCATAACGTGAAAACTCAAACACCACTCACATGGGGGAAGCTCCAACGCCCAGGGAGCACTCATTTCCGAACGGCAGTAGAAGGTACCGCTCAGATGCAGGAAATGAAGGGCCTCACCAACAGGATCGGAAGGCTCCCGTCCAGGATCCGGTCTCATTTCCCAAGTATAGCTCCGGTACGCAGAAATGGTCCAAGAAAATCGGACTTTTAAGCACAAATCTCCGACGTTCTGTCATTGAAAGTCCAAATTGAGGTGCCTATATTCGCTGCAGGAGATACCCATGGAACAAATAGCGAAGATTGCCGTTTTCGGAACCGGTCCCGTCGGCAGAAGCCTGGCCGGAAAACTATCCCAACTGGGCTATCAGGTAATGGTAGGTACCAGAGACGCCCAGGCAACTCTGGCTCGCAGCGAACCGGACAGCTCCGGCGATCCGCCCTTCTCCGTCTGGCGGACACAGTATCCCGGGATCAAACTCGGTAGTTTCTCCGAGGCTGCGGCGTTCGGGTCACTGATTGTCAATGCGACCGCCGGAATCGGCTCAATCGAGGCCCTCAAGAGCGCAGGAGAAAAGAACCTCTCACAAAAGATCATCATCGACATATCCAACCCGCTGGACTTTTCCCGGGGAATGCCGCCGTCCCTCAGTGTGTGTAACACCGATTCCCTCGGCGAGGAAATTCAGCGTACGTTTCCCGATGCCAAAGTTGTAAAGACCTTGAACACGATCAACTCCTCCCTGATGGTAGCCCCCAATCAACTTTCGGCGGGTAACCACACCCTCTTCATGTCCGGTAATGACGAGGATGCAAAAAGCACCGTGAAGGGACTTCTCGAGAGTTTCGGCTGGAAGGACATTATCGACCTCGGAGATATTACCACCGCCCGGGGCACAGAAATGCTGCTGCCCATCTGGATACGGTTATGGGGAACGCTGGGCAGCCCCCTCTTCTCTTTCAAGGTAGTCCGTTAGCCGAGCTTGCCGCGACTTATCCAATAGCCCGCCACACACCGCCGTCGGTACTGGAGTCGTGGGCCGCCTGGATGAACTCCATCCCCCGAAGTCCGTCGTAGACCGTGGGGAACTCGTACTCTGAAGTTTTTGCGGGTGTCCCGTCTATGTGTTTCCGAACCGCTTCGGCAAAACCGCGGTATATGTTGGCAAAGGCCTCCAGGTACCCTTCCGGGTGCCCCGATGGGACGCGGGA